>CAYPQR010000180.1:0-6446 GCA_964412865.1 uncultured Intrasporangiaceae bacterium | reverse complement strand
GCCGGCGCGGCTGTGCGCGAGTCTCGGCTGATCGAGAGAAGCGGGACGCAGCGCACGGACGATGGGCAACTCGAAGCTCCGTCATCGGGTTCATTCCCGCCGCAGGTGCGCGAGGTGTGCCCGGTGGTCACGCAGCAGCCAGTCATGACCGTAGGGCGCGTCGTCCGCCAGGCGCGGATCGTCATCGCCCCCAGCGGATTCGAGAGCGGATAGGTAGGCGCGATCGAGGTCGAGCCGGCGAGACAGCTCGGCCGCGTCGCCGACCGCGCCATGGCCGGGTATGACCGTGCTCGCACCCGTCGCGAGCCGTTCGAGGCGGGTGAGCCCCTCGGCATACGTGTCGATCGGGTCGGACGCCTCGAGATCGAGCAGGGGGATCTCGACGTCCGAGAGCATGTCGCCCGCCACCAGGACCGCCGCGTCCTCGACCAGCAGAGCGGCGTGGCCGGGTGCGTGGGCCCGGTGCTCGACCACCCGCACCCGTGGACCGTCCCACGGCACCGTCTCCGCGTCGTCGGGAAGCGGAGTGAGCCGCCCGACGAGATCGAGTGGGGCACCCGGGGCGAGCCGTGCCGCCTCCGTCCGGGCGTCGTCGAGTCGCGCGGCCGCATGCTCGACACATGCTCGGGTCGCCCAGCGCGGAGGTGAGCCGAAGGCGGCGTGCCACAGCATGTGATCCCAGTGCGGATGAGTCGTGAACCCGGCTGCGACGGTGATCCCGTGCGTTCGCAGGTCGCCGGCCAACTCGGTCAGATCGTCACCGGTGACTCCCGGATCGATCAGCAGCGCCCCCGCTTCGCCCAGCACCACGACGGCATTGCTGCGACAGAAGGCGCTCTGCCGGACGAGCACGCCAGGGGTGACCTCTCGCAACATGGCTGTGCAGCCTATCGAGGCCGGTGCGGCGGGGGTCGGTGTCAGGCGGCCGGCGTCGGATCGGCTGCCGCGGGCTCGGCCGCGCCGCTCCTCGCCCACTCGGCGGGCCGCGGCACGGAGCGCACCGAGCGGCTGAGCGTGACGATGAGGGCACAGGCCGCCGCGGCGGCTGCCAGGCCCGCTATCGTGGCCGGCCCGCCGAGCTCGGAGAGCAGCGTGCCGCCGAAGAGGGGCGCGAGCGGCATGATGATCATCGCGGCGAATTGCGAGGCCGATGCGACGCGCCCCTGCATGCGGTCGGGAGTGACGGCGACGCGGTATGCGCCGATACCTGCGTTGCCGGCCGGGTTGAGCAGCAGCGTGGCGCCGATCGCCAGGCAGACGGCAAGCGGGTGGTTCCACAGGATCATCGGCACGGTCAGAGGCACCATGCTCCAGGCGACCAGGACGGTGAGCCGCCCGGTGGCGATGCGTTCGATGACTCGCGGCGCGAGCATGGCCCCGACGATCCCGGCCAGACCGGCCGCAGCATCGACGAATCCGATGGTGGATGCGGCAAATCCGGCCTGCATCAGCCTGAGGACGGCCACGAAGAACAACGCGTTGATGACCAGGTTGGTGACGGCCGCCCAGATCGTGAGCGTGCGCAGGAACCGGCTCGACCAGACGAACCCGAACCCCTCTCGCAGGTCCTGTCGCACGCGCGTGGGCTCCCCGTCGTGTCGCGGGGCCGAGAGGTCGGTGCGGATGCGTCCGAGTGCCACGAACGACACGGCATACGAGATGGCGTCTGCGGCGAAGGGAAGCCAGCGGACCATCCCGTAGAGCGCTCCTCCGACCGGGCCGCCGAGCAGTGCGGCGATGTGTTGACGCGCCTGCTGCTGGCTCATGGCGGTGGCCAGTTGTTCGTCGGGCACGATGGCGCGGACGGCCGACATCTCCGTCGGCTCGAAGATGCCGCTGCACGCACCGGCGAGCAGTCCGACGACCACGAGCTGGGTGATCGTGAGGTGGTCGAGGATTCCCGCGATCGCCAGCGACGCATAGAGCAGCACGCCGACTGCGGTCGTCGCACGCATGAGGTGGAGGCGGTGGCTGCGGTCGGCGAGCACGCCGCCGGGCAGCATCGCGCCCACCATGCCGATGAGGTAGGCCATCTCGGCGACCGACGCAACGAGGGCCGAGCCGCTGAGGGCGAAGGCGAGCAGCGGGAAGACGAACAGGCTCATCCGGCTGCCCAGTTCGCTGATCGTCTGGCCGGTCCAGAGCACCGTGAAGTCGTGGTTGTGGCGGAGGTCGCTGAATCCGTTCATATGCGCAACATATATTGCGCAACTATAGTTGCGCAATAGAGCGTGCGTAATTTTGTTAACCTGGACTCATGAGCGACGACGATCAGAGCCGGAGCACTCCGATCACCGATCTGCGCGTGCTGCGTGCCATCGCGCATCCGGTGCGCAATCGCGTGCTGCAGGAGGTGCACCTGGCCGGCCACACGCGTGCCGCGGATGTCGCCGCCGCGCTCGACATCCCCGCCAACCAGGCCAGCTTCCACCTGCGGCAGCTCGCGAAATACGGGCTGGTCGAGCCGGCGCCTGAACACGCGCGTGACGGCCGAGACCGGGTGTGGAAGCCGGTGCACGAGCACGGGATCTCGATCGATCTGGACGATGTGAGCGATCCCTCCGACAAGGCCGCGGTGTCGGTGTTCCGCCGTCAGGCCGTGGCACGCGCGGTCGAGTCAGTGCAGCGCGCATATGGTCCGCGCGACGACAAGGGCGTCTTCGTCGGCATCGGCGAGAGTGCGCTGCGGCTGACCAGGCAAGAAGCAGAAGACTTCTCGCGCGAGATGAGCCGGCTGCAGGAGAAGTGGGAGGAGCGGGCGCGCGCCGCCGACGGCGAGGATCGGCAGACCTACCAGTTGCTCACCTTCCTGCAGCCGATGGAGTCACCGACCGGCTCCGAGTAGCGCATGCGGTCCACTCTCGAAATTCGAAACGGTACTTTCCCCCACTGAGCGGTCCGCGCCATTATCGTGGCCGATTGTCGACAATCCACCAATGACGGGTGCTCGCGGCGTATGACCGTCGGCATCCGTTGAAGGATCGGGCGACAACAGGCTCGCCGATCGTGGAGGTCGGCGAGCACCGTCAACGGACGTTCGTCATAGCGGAGGGATTCCCCGAGTGAGCTACCCAGAGCAGGGATCGATCACGGGCCAAGGGCAAGGGCCCGGCCACCCGCAGCCGAAGAAGCTGCGATCCAGACACATCACGATGATCACCCTGGGCGGGATCATCGGATCGAGCCTCTTCGTGGGCTCGGCCAACATCGTCAGGGCCGTCGGCCCTGCGGCCATGATCTCCTATCTGGTCGGCGGACTGCTGGTCTATCTCGCCATGCTCATGCTCGGTGAGATGGCCGCGGTGCGTCCCGCGATCGGGTCGTTCATGGAGTATGCCCGCGTGGGGATGGGCGACTGGGCGGCATACCTGGTGGGCTGGCTGTACTGGTATTTCTGGGTCGGGGTGCTCGCCTACGAGGCGGTCATCGGCGGACACACCCTGAACTCGTGGTTCGGGGGACTGCCACCGTGGCTCTGGTCGCTGCTCCTGCTCGCCGTCTTCGTCGCGACCAACTTGGTCTCGGTCCGCTCGTTCGGTGAGACGGAATTCTGGCTGGCGAGCATCAAGATCGCGGCCATCGTGGTCTTCCTCGGCGCCGGCGTGCTCTATGTGTTCGGGCTGTGGCCCGACGCCGACTTCTCGGTCCCCAACCTGTGGCAGCACGGCGGATTCGCCCCGAAGGGCACGTCGGCGATCCTGACGGGTGTCGCGCTGGTGATCTTCTCCTACTTCGGCACCGAGATCGCCGTGATGGCGTCGGCCGAGTCGGAGGATCCCGCCAAGGGAGTGCGGCAGGCGACCATCACCGTCATCTGGCGGGTGCTTCTGTTCTTCGTCGGTTCGATCCTGGTGATCGTCACGGTTGTGCCGTGGGATGAGCTCCCCGTCGCGACCGGCGTGGACAACGCGCCGTTCACCTACATCTTCGACACGTTCGGCATCCCGGCTGCCTCAGTGATCATGCAGCTCGTGATCTTCAGCGCCGTTGTCTCCGTGCTGAATTCCGGGCTCTACTCGGCGTCCCGGATGTTCGCCTCACTGGCCGAGCAGGGGTTCGCGCCGCGGATCGTGAGTCGGAAGGCGCGCAACGGCGTGCCGTTCATGGCCGTATTCGCCTCGATCATCGGCGGAGTCATCGCGGCGGTCGCCAACTTCATCGCCCCCGACTCCGGCATCTTCGACTTCATCATGAACTCGGCGGGTCTCGTCGCCCTGTTCGTCTATGTGTTCATCGCGCTCACACAGCTGAACCTGCGCCGGAAGATGAGCCCGGATGAGGTGGCGCGGCTGCGGGTGCGCGTGTGGCTCTTCCCCTGGCTCAACGTCTTCCTCGTCGCGGCCGTTGCAGTGGTCGTCGTGATCATGCTGACGACCGACAGCGGTCGCACGCAGGTGTGGACCAGCCTGGTGGCCACTGGTGTGCTCGTCATTTTCTGGCCGCTGGTGCGCCGGAATCTGCGCAGGGACCGTGCCCTCGAGGTCGAGACGGACGGTGTCCCGGTCGAATAGCGGCGCGGCGAGCGGCGCCCGGACGAATCGGGAGGACTCGGCCGGGCACGCGCGGTCGAGCGACCCGCGATTCCGGCGATGCGTCGCAACGGCGAGAAGTTGAATCCTCCCGACGTGTTCACCAGCCCACTGCGACCGCTGAGTGCCCGTCGATCATCCGCTCACCGCAACCCCGCCGGCATCCGATTCGCGAAGGTGGTGGCCGCCTCGAAGACCGACCCAACGCGCAACACACCGGGTTCGTCGAATGGCCGCCCGATGATCTGCATACCGATGGGCAGGCCCTTGGCGTCGTACCCGCACGGCACCGAGAGCGAGGGCAGGCCGGTGAGGTTGCCGGGCGCAGAGGTCTTGACGTATACGTCGATCGCCGACTCGTCGGTGCCGTCCGGCCAGTGCACGAACGGGTCGTCCGCCTCGACAGCAACCGCGGACAGAGTCGGCGCGAGGAGCGCGTCGAGCCCGGCCGTCTCATACAGCCGGCGCCAGCCCTGCTTGACCAGTTCACGTGCCCGCAGCGCACGGATGTAGTCCGTCGCGTAGATCATCTCGCCCGCCTCCAGCAGTGCGCGCACGTCGGGCTGGTAGAGGTCGGCCTTGGTGCGAAGCGTCGGCTGGTGGTAGCTGCTGGCTTCTGCGGCGAACAGGGCATATTCGGTGGGCATGTAGGCCTCGGTGAGCGGCAGTTCGACCTCACGGATCGTCGCCCCCGCGTGGCGCAGCGTGTCCACCGCCGAGCGGAACGCTGCCTCCACGTCGGGCTCGACACGGTCGAGGAACCAGTTGGTCGGGACACCGAGGGTGCGCCCCGACACGTCGCCTTCGAGCGTCGCGGCATAGTCGGGCACCGGCACGTCGACGCTGCCGGGGTCGGCGGGGTCATGCCCGGCAAGGGCCTGCAACAACAGCGCGACATCGCCGACCGTGCGGGCCATCGGGCCCGCGTGGTCGAGCGACCAGGACAGCGGCGTGATGCCACGCCGCGAAACCCTTCCGAACGTCGGCTTCAGTCCGGTGATCCCGTTGGCCGACGACGGGATCCGAATGGACCCGCCCGTGTCGGTGCCGGTGGCACCGAGCACCATCCGGGAGGCGATCGCCGCACCGCTGCCACCGCTGGAACCACCGGGGGTACGCGTGAGGTCCCACGGGTTGTGGGTCGTCGGTGTGAGGACGCCGTAGGCGAATTCGTGCGTGTGGGTCTGGCCGATCAGCACCGCTCCGGCGGCGCGCAGGCGCGAGGTGACGGCTGAGTCCTCCGGACCGACCCTTCCCGCCCGAGTCCGTGAACTCGACGTCGACGGCACACCCTTGGTGTCGCAGAGATCCTTGATGCCGACCGGTATGCCGTGCAGCGGCGTTCGCGGTCCCGATGCGGCGATCTCGCTCTCGGCTTGTTTGGCTGCTTCACGTGCGTGATCGAGGGTGAGGGCGGCAAAGGCGTTGACGCGTGGCTCGACGTCCTCGATCCGATCGATGACGGAGTCGGTCAACTCGACCGGTGACAATTCACGGGCTGCGATCGCGGACGACGCGGCAGCGAGGGTCAGTTCGAACGGTTCCATCAGGACCACCGCGCGTCGAACGTCGTGGCGGGCGGCGTGTCCCCGAGGTCGAGCTCATCGAGTCCGTCGATGAGCGACTGCACCACCTGCAGCGTGCCGGCGGCGTCGGCGACCCGTTCGTCGGGCATTGGCAGCCGGGCATGTTCGGTGAGAGTGCGCAGTGTGTCCGGAGTGACAGCGGGCCTGGTCGAATCCATGGGCGACTCCTGGAGATACGCGGCCGGCGTCGCGCCGTCGCGGCCGGCCTGCATATCCAAGGTACTGCGGTGCGGCGCACCCTACCGAGGATTCCGGAGAACCTGATCGCGCGGGTGAGACGAGGACACGGTCCGGTGCCGGCGTCGTGCTCGCCGGTGGTTGACCGTCATAC
>CAYPQR010000179.1:3346-6480 GCA_964412865.1 uncultured Intrasporangiaceae bacterium | reverse complement strand
GACGTAGTCGTCGCCGCCGACCGTCAGGCCGGTGACCTTGTCTTCAGTGGCATCCCGCGCCGTGAGGAAGACGATGGGCAGCTCGATGCCGGCGCCGCGCAGCTTGCGGGTGACGGTGAAGCCATCCATGTCGGGCAGCATGACGTCGAGCACGGCGAGATCGACGGTGTGCTTGCGCGCGAGCTTCAATGCCTCGTTGCCGCTGGCCGCCGAATGCACCTCGAATCCCGCAAACTTCAAGCTCGTGGCCAGCAGGTCACGAATATTGGTCTCGTCCTCGACGACGAGCAGGCTGGCTTCAGTGCTCATGACCCCACCATGCTAGCCACGTCTGGGAGATTCCTGGGAACGCCGTGGGACGGCTCTGTGCGGTCGCTGTAATCATTTTAGTTAGCTGAAGTAATGAGTTAGGCTAAGTATATGACTCCGGACGAACGAATGACGCTTGCGGCGGAACTGCGTTCGGTGTGCATGCGGATCAGCAGGCGGGCACGGTTCGAAAACGTGGATCAATTGGCACCCCATGAATTCTCGGTGCTCGCGAAGCTCGAGAAGACGGTGCTCACGCCGCGGCGGCTCGCCGACATCGAGTGCGTGAGCGCCCCGTCCATGACACGCACCGTCGCATCTCTCGTCGACCAGGGGCTCGTGCGACGCACCGACGATCCGAAGGACGGCCGCCAGGTGCAGCTGCATCTCACCAGGCGGGGGAAGAAACTCCTCGTCGAGGGGCGCCGCACCCGCGACGAGTGGATGCTCTCGCGCATCGAGGGCCTCAGCGACCGTGAGTGCGAGGTGCTCGCCGAGGCCCAATCGATCCTCTCGCGGGTGACGGCGCGGTGAGTCGCACCTTCGCCTCACTGTCCGTATACAACTACCGCGTCTATTTCCTGGGCGCGATCACCTCCAACATCGGCACGTGGGTCGGCCGGATCGCGCAGGACTGGCTGGTCCTCACGGTGCTCACCGACCATTCGGGCGCCGCGCTCGGTTTCATCACGGCCGTCCAGTTCGCACCCGCCATCCTGCTGGCCCCGATCGCCGGCGCACTCACCGACCGCTATTCGAAGCGCCGGGTGCAGATGGTCGCCCAGGGAGCCCTCGCCGTCACGTCGGCACTGCTCGCGACGCTGGTGCTCACGGGCACGGTGCAGTTGTGGCACGTGTTCCTCACGGCGGCCATGCAGGGGTTCGCGACGGCGCTGAACAACCCGAGCCGGCAGGCGATGGTCTCCGAGATGGTGCCTCCCGAGCTGGTGACCAACGCCGTCAGCCTCAACTCCACGTCGTTCAACGCGGCGCGCATCGTCGGCCCCGGCTTCGCCGGCCTGATGATCGGCTTCATCGGCATCGGCCACACGATCCTGATCGACACGTTCTCGTTCATCGCCGTGATGTTCTCGCTGTATGTCATGCGGCCCGGCGAGATGCGGGTCCCGCCCCGCAGCCGGGGCAAGGGCAAGGTGCGCGAGGGCATGGCCTACGTGCGTCATCGGCCCGACATCATGCTCATCCTGTTCATGGTGTTCATGCTCGGCACGTTCGGGATGAACTTCCAGCTCACGACCGCGCTGATGGCGACCGACACCTTCCACAAGGAGGCGGTCGGATTCGGGCTGCTCGGCTCGATCATGGCGATCGGATCGCTGGTCGGTGCCTTGAGCTCCGCCCGGCGCTCGCGACCCAGGCTGCGGGTGCTGATGGCCTCGCTGGCCGCCTTCGCGGTCGCCTCGGCGGCCGCCGCGCTCGCGCCGACATTCGTCCTCTTCGCGGTCCTGCTGATCCCCACCGGATTCGCCGCGATCACCTTCCTCAACACGGCGAACTCGATGGTGCAGCTGAGCGTTTCACCGGTGATGCGGGGGAGGGTGATGGCGCTCTACATGGCGGTCTTCCTCGGCGGCACACCGATCGGTGCGCCGATGATCGGGTGGATCGGCGACACCCTGGGGGCGCGCTGGACCATCCTCATCGGCAGCATCGCGACGTTGATCACGTTCGTGGCCGCGATGGCGTATGTGCTGCGCCGAAATGACCTCTATCTGCGCATCGAGCGCACGCCGCGCCCGCACGTCGAGGTGCGCCCCCGCGAGGCGGCGTCCAGCGGCGACCCCGAGCGCGTCGCCTGAGCCCTCCTCGAGACAGGCACTTTCCGTCCATACAGGCATGTGTGCCTGCCCGTATGGGCGGAAAGTGCCTGTTTCGGCGAGTCAGAACCACTGGCGGCGCGGAGTGCGACGCAGGCCCTTGTCCTCGAGGATGTGCAGCATCGGGGTGCGTGTCAGGGCGTCGTGCCAGCCCCACCTCGCGACATCCCGACCGGTGTGCCGTATGCGGTCCTCCCGCCGCTTCTCTCGCACGACCACGGCCCCCGGATCCTCGCCGGGACGCAGGTGCCGAAGGTATTTCGCGTGACCATCGCACTCACCGATCAGGCCGTCCCAACCGAAGTCACCGCGGCCGAACCGGCCGCGTGCGTCGCGCAGCGGCACCTGCAGGTCGGGTCGAGGAAGACGCAGTTCATACATCGCCACACGGCTGAGCGATTCCAGCGGAGATTCGGCTCGGCCGTCTGCGAGCGCGACCGCGGTGCGTGCCCTGCGTACCCCGCTTGCGCCGCGCGGCAGCATGTCCACCTCGTCCTGCAACTGCCTCCGTGTGCACATCCCGTGGTGCAAGGCACAATCGGCGGCGGCGACGGCGGATTGCAAGGAGCCCTCGCGTGCCAGGTCGATCACCGTGCGAGGCACGGTGGTGACGTTGACGCCGTCCTTGACGGTGTGGGGCGGGGCCGACGTGCTCAGGTGACGGATCACCAGCCCGGAGGTGTATGCCCCGCCTTCCACCACGGTGAGATGGACGTGGCGCGGCCACGGCTCGATGATCGGCAGGTGCCACAACACGGCGGCGGACCAGTGTGAATACACGTGACCGGGCGAGCGGGCGCACATCGCCGTGGCGTGGACGCGCGCGGCATACTTCTCATCGGGGCTCAGCGCGCCCCATGCCTCGGCGTCGTAGTATGCGCCGCGGCGAATCGGCGTGAGCAGCGGTCGTCCGGCCGGCGTGCGGGACGTTCGCGGATCAAGGCGAAGGTCCTCCAACTGGCTCGCCAGCAGGATCTTGGTCGGGTC
>CAYPQR010000179.1:0-3246 GCA_964412865.1 uncultured Intrasporangiaceae bacterium | reverse complement strand
GTCTCGGCGGGTTTCAGCAGCGCGCCTGGCAGCGCAGGGCCCGCACCGTGTCGTCGATGGCCTCGGTGACCATGCGGCGCAGCGACGCCTCTGCCGTGGGATGCACCATCAGCCAGCTGGTCGCCGTGACCACGACGGGGTGCCGCTCGGGCAGTTCGTCGCCCAGTTCGGCCCGCGGGAACAGTCCCTGCACGAGACGCGTCGCCATCGTCTGCGGCATCGAATGCCACCACGTCGTCAGTGAATCGAAGTAGCTGCCCATGAACGGTGCGGCGTCCTTCGCGCTGGCCGGTTGGGCGAACCCCGCGAGCAGCGCCCGCTGCCGGTCATTGGTCAGGGTGGCGTCACCGACGAGGGTGTCCCAGACCTGTTCCTTGACGGCCGGGCCCGGGCGGCTCGCCAGGGCGCGCTCGTGGGCGAGGCGGCCGTTCATCGTCGTGTCGCGTTTCAGCTCGACGGCGAGTTCGGCCTCGCCCCAGACGCCCTGGGCGGCCAGCGCGGTCGCGAGGGACCACCGCAGGTCGGGATCCATCGGCAGTCCCTCGATCCGTGCGGTGCCGTCCAGCAGCGCGCAGATCGGCTTCGACCCACCGCCGTGGAGCGCGCCGAACCTGCCGAGTGCGCGCGCCCACACCTGTTGCGCGTCGGTGCCGGGCGCGGCGGCCTGCAGCTGCTCCCATGCGGTCGTCACCAGGCGACCGGCCAGGTCGTCGCGCAGCGACACCGGGGTGTATGCCGTGACGGCGGTGTGCGCCAGCGTCAGCACCTGCTGCAGCAGCGTCGCATTGTGCTCGGTGGGAGTCTGCCCCAGCACGGCCTGCACGAAGTCGGGAGCCGAGAGGATGCGGTCGCGCACCATGTTCCACAGGCTCGACCACACCAGCCCGCGCGAGAGCGGATCCTCGATCGTCGAGAGACGGGTGGCCGCGACCCGCGCCGAATGCTCGTCCAGGCGGGCCACGGCATACGTCAGGTCGTCGTCGTTGAGCAGCACCAGATCGGCGGCCTGACCGCAGGCCTCGGCGACCTGCGTCCGCACGCCGTCGGTCTCGACGTCGAGCAGGGCCGTGCGCGTGAGGCGGCCGTCGACGAGCCGGTAGAGGCCGACACGCAGCCGGTGGGGCAGCACCATCGGCTTGCCCGACACCTGGTCGGTGGCTTCCTGCCGGATCGTGAGCTGCCTGATGCTTCCGTCCTCGTCCCGCTCGACGATCGGCGTCAGCACCGAGGGGCCGGCCGTTTTGAGCCAGAGCCGCGACCACGTCTCGAGGTCTCTGCCCGACGCCGATTCGAGAGCCTTGAGCAGGTCGTCCAGCGTGGTCGAGCCGAAGGCGTGGTCGGCGAAATACTGTCTGGCTCCTGCGAAGAACGCGTCCTTGCCGACGTATGCCTGCAACTGCTTCATCACCGCCGCTCCCTTGGCGTAGGTGATGCCGTCGAAGTTCTGGCGTGCCGCCTCGAGGTCGTCGATGACCGCCTCGACGGGATGGGTCGTCGGGCGCTCGTCCTGGGTGTAGGCCCACTGCTTGCGGCCGAGCGCGAACAGGATCCACGCGCCGGGGAATCCGGCTGCCTCGGCGGCGACCTGGTAGCCCATGAGGTCGGCGAACGACTCTTTCAGCCACGTGTCGTTCCACCAGCGCGGCGTCGCCAGATCGCCGAACCACATGTGCGACATCTCGTGCATGATCACCTCGGCCCGCTGCTCACGCTGCAGATCGGTCGCGTGGCCGCGATAGAGGTAGGTGTCGGTGAAGGTCACCAGGCCGGGGTTCTCCATGGCGCCGAGGTTGTATTCGGGCACGAAGATCTGATCGTATTTGCCCCAGGGATAGGGGAATCCGAATGCGGTGTCGAAGAAGTCCAGACCGTCCCGGGTGATGCGGAAGACCTCGTCGGCGCTGGCATACGCGGCCATCGACTGTCGGCAGAGCATGCCGAGTTCGACGCTCTGGGAGGTGCCGTCGGCCCGGGAGATCGACCACGTGTCGGACTCGCGGTGATAGGGGCCCGCCGCTACGGCGGTGATGTATGACGACTGCGGCGGCGTCGTCTCGAACGTCACCGTGGCGTCGGTGTCGTCCTCGATGCGCGACGCCTCGGGCTGACCCGAGACGATCGTCCACTGCTTCGGTGCGGTCATCACGAAGGTGAACCGGGCCTTCAGGTCGGGCTGCTCGAAGCACGCGAACAGGCGCCGGGAGTCGGTCGGCTCCAGGTGCGTGTAGAGGTAGGTGCGCTCGTCCTCCGGGTCGGTGAAGCGGTGCAGGCCCTCGCCGGTGCGGCTGTAGAAGCAGTCGGCGGTGACGCTCAGCTCGTTGTCGTCCCGCAGACCGGGCAGCGGCAGGCGCGCCCCGTCATACGTCGTGACGTCGACGGGCTCCCCGTTGAGGGTCGCGCTCGTCACCTGCTGTGCCACCAGGTCGATCCAGGTCTCCTCGGCGCTCGACGAGAACGTGACCGTCGTCGTGACGGGGAAGGTGAGCGCCGTCAGGTCGGGCGCGTCGCGCAGATCCAACTCGACCCGGTAGTCGTGGACGGCGAGGGCGGAGCCACGCTCCCGGCACTCGGCATGGGTGAGGTTCAAGGTCACGAAGGCACTCAATCATGCGACCGGGGGTACTGGCGAGTCGGGCCACCCACCGTCAGTGGTGGCAGGAGCTCCCGATCAGGACAGGCGCGACACCACGTGATCGATGCAGCGGGTCAGCGCCGAGACGTCGTCGGGCTCCACGGAGGGGAACATCCCGATGCGCAACTGGTTGCGGCCGAGCTTGCGGTATGACTCCGTGTCGACCACTCCGGCGCGCCGCAGCGCCCGTGCGACCGCATCGGCGTCGACCGAGGCGTCGAGGTCGATCGTGCCGACGACGGGCGACCGCTGTGCCGGATCGGCGACGAACGGCTGGGCGTAGTCGCACGCCTGCGCCCAGTCATACAGCCGGCTGCTGCTGTCGGCCGTGCGCCGGGCAGCCCAGGCGAGGCCGCCGTGCTCGCCCAGCCAGCGCAGCTGCTCGGCCAGCATCACCAGCGTGGCGATCGCCGGCGTGTTGTAGGTCTGCTGTTTGCGCGAATTCGTGACGCACGTCGCGAGGTCGAGCGAGTCGGGGATCCACCGCCCGCTCGCCGTGATCTGCTCGACCCGTTCCAGGGCCGCCGGCGACATGATCGCGAACCACAGGCCCGCGTCCGAGCCGAAGCACTTCTGCGGCGAGAAGTAATAGACGTCGGCCTGCGTGATGTCGA
>CAYPQR010000178.1:2108-6481 GCA_964412865.1 uncultured Intrasporangiaceae bacterium | reverse complement strand
CCGCCCATCTCCTCCAGCGACACCTTCTCGCCGACGACCATCTCGGCCATCCGCGGGCTGCCGAGATACATGGACGCGTTGCCGTCGACCATGATCAGCACGTCGGTGAAGCTCGGGATGTATGCGCCGCCGGCCGCGGACGGGCCGAAGAGGCAACAGATCTGGGGCACCTTTCCCGATAGCGCGACCTGATTGTGAAAGATGCGCCCGGCCCCGCGCCGGCCGGGGAAGAGGTCGACCTGGTCGGTGATGCGAGCGCCCGCCGAGTCGACGAACCAGAAGATCGGCAATTCCTCGCGCAGCGCGGCCTCGGTCGCCCGGATGATCTTCTCGACCGTTCGGGCTCCCCACGAGCCGGCTTTCACGCTCGGGTCGTTGGCGACGACGATGGCGGCTCGGCCGTCGACGGTGCCGCGGCCGGTCACCACTCCGTCGGCCGGCAGCCCGCTCGCGCGGGCGTTCGCATACCGGCCGTCCTCGACGAACGAGCCCTCGTCGAAGAGCAGCGAGATGCGCTCACGCACATAAAGCTTGTTCTGGCGGTCGAGCTTGGCACGTGCCTTGTCCGAAAGGGTCTGTGTCGCCTCATAATCGGCCTCGAGCCGCTCGCGGACGTCGGCGACTCGAGGGTCGCCCGGGTGCTGAGTGGGGGCGCTCGCCCGCGAGGTGGTCATGCGCCGAGGCCCAGGCCGCGGGCGATGAGCATCCGCTGCACCTCGGAGGTGCCCTCGCCGATCTCGAGGATCTTCGCGTCGCGATAGAAGCGCGCGACGGGATACTCCTCCATGAAGCCGTTGCCGCCGAAGATCTGTGTCGCGATGCGCGTGGCCGTGACGGCGGCCTCGGTCGAATAGACCTTGGCGATCGCCGCGGCCTGTTTGACCTCGGCCACCGACCGGCGTCCCGCTTCCATCTCGTCCTTGAGCCAGGCGGCCTTGTAGGTCAGCAACCGTGCCGCCTCGACCATGACCGCGAGGTCGGCCACCTTGAAGGACACGCCCTGGTTGTCGCCGATGGGTTTGCCGAAGGCCATGCGGGTCTTGGCGTACTCGCCGGACGCCTCGAGGCAGGCCTGCGCGAGCCCGACTGCGAGCGCCGAGATCGCGACCCGGCCGTCGTCGAGCGTCTTGAGGAACTGCTTGTATCCCTGCCCGCGCTCCCCCAGCAGGTTGCCCTCGGGCACCGTGCACCGCGTGAAGGTCAGGCCGTGAGTGTCGGAGCTGTTCCAGCCGAGCTTGCGGTAGGCGGGCTCGACCGTGAAGCCGGGAGTGCCGCTGGGCACCATGATGGCGCTGATCTCGGGACGGCCGTCCTCACGCTCGCCGGTGCGGGCGGTCACGGTGACGACGGAGGTGCGGTCGGTGCCGGAGTTGGTGATGAACGCCTTGGCGCCATCGATCGTCCACCGGCCGGCGTCGAGGGTGGCGCGGGTGCGGGTGGCTCCGGCGTCCGATCCGGCGTCGGGTTCGGTGAGTCCGAAGCCCGCGAGCGTCTTGCCCGCGACGAGGTCGGGCAGGAATCGCTGCTTCTGCTCGTCGTTGCCGTAGGTGAGGATCGGGTTGATGCCCAGGCCGACGCCGGCCGAGAGCGTGATGCCGATCGACTGGTCGACCCGCCCGAGTTCCTCGATCGCCAGACAGAGGTAGGTGAAGCCGCCCTCGTCGAGCCCCGCTCCGCCGTATTCGTCGGGGACGACCAGGCCGAAGAGGCCGAGTTCGCCCATCTGCGGGATGAGGTGGGACGGGAAGTGGTGGTCACGGTCCCATTCGGCGATATGGGGTGCGACCTTCTCCTCGGCGAACTCCCGCACGACGTGTCTGAAGTCCTCGTGGTCCTTGGTGAGCTCGAACATCGATGACGGCCTTTTCACGCTCGACTGCTTGACGTTAACGTAAACGTAAAGCACGATGGGCTCGATGACAAGCCAGCAGACGTGGTCGATCGCGCAGCTCGCCGACGAGTTCGACGTGACTCATCGCACCATCCGCCACTACGAGGAGCTCGGGCTGCTGCGGCCCGAGCGGCGCGGCACCACGCGGGTGTTCCACCGCCGCGATCGCACCAGACTGGCGCTCATCCTGCGCGGCAGGCGCATCGGGTTCCCGCTCGACGAGATCGCCAAGATCGTCAACATGTATGACGAGCAGCCCGGCGAGGTCGGCCAGCTCACCTACCTGCTCGACCAGATCGAGGACCGCCGCGCCGACCTGCGTCGCCGGCTGAAGGACGTGCAGGACTCACTCGACGAGCTGGATGAGATCGAACGCCGCTGTCAGGCCGACCTGACCGCGCTGCGAACCGGAACTCAGGCGGGCTGACCCGCGTCGGCACAGCCGGCGCCGACGGGCAGGACCGGCGCGGCCTGCCCCACGCGGGCACCTCGCCGTCGCGATCGTGGCGACGTGACGCCAGAGGCAAGCGTCCCGTCAGGTTTAATACCAGGCATGCGTTTTGGACCCGTCGGCCGCCGCGCTGCAGTCGCGCTGTTGCCCCTGGCACTGCTGGGCACCAGCGCCGCAGCCTCTCCCGCCGCCGATCGTGGCCTGACCGTGGCTGGGCAGCAGGTGCGCCCGACGACGGCGCGCGGGTCGGCTCCGATGCTCGATCCCGGGCTCTATCGCGCGCAGCTGCCCTCCGACGATGCGACTCGATTTGCGCAGATCGCCCGCCCGGCCGGACAGACCGTCACCGTCAGCGTGGTCGGTGAGCCCACCGCCGGCGACGACGGACGGCTCACGGACGATCAGGAGCTCGAGGTCAAGCTGGTCACGCCGCACGACGACGAGTGCGCCCAGGACGATGCCTCGGCCATGGAGGATGACGCCCCCAAACCCCTCGTCGCGACCGCCGTTCTCGACTACGACAAGAACAGCCGCACCGCCTACATACCGGACGGATGCAAGGACGCGAGGAGGCTGCAGGTCGAGGTCAGCCGTGACGCCCCTGACGACGCACCCGCGATGCCCGTGGAGATCCTGGTCACGGCGGAGCCCGCGATCAAGGGCTCCCCCGGTGAGCCCGCAGGCAAGGCAGACATGTCCGACCTCACGGCGCCGAGCCTGGAGACCTCCAAGACCGTCGACGGCGGCCGCGGCTTCAGCACGGCGCCCACCCTGACCGAGGGGAGCGTCCTCACCGACCTGCGGCTGGGCTCCACGGCGTTCTATCGCGTTCGCGTCGGGTGGGGCCAGCGACTCGCGGTCTCGCTGGAGGCGCCGCGCAACGGATCCAGCTTCGCCCCGCCCTATGACGCGCACACCTCGATCACCATCTGGAGCCCGCAACGCCTACCGGTCGGATCGACCTACGGCGGCGATCTGAGCGACACCTCCATCATCAGCAAGGACGACGGGTCGCCGCAGCGCAGCGGCTCCTTCACCACGGCCGTGCGGTATGCCAATCGCGATGCAGGGTCCACTTCGTCGCCGATCAGCCCCGACGCGGTGCGCGCCACCAGCGTCGCGGGATGGTATGTGGTCGAGGTCACCACAGGTCCCGACTCGGACGACGGGCCGACATCGTCCGACCGGACGATCCCCGCGCGCCTCAACGTCAAGGTGACGGGCACGCCCGGCCAGGGGCCGCACTATGTGACGGCGGCCGGTGCAGCGGTCACCGCCCCGCCGCCGGGCGCGATGAGCATCGGCGGCGACGACAGCGCGATCCCCTGGGCCCGCGTCACCATCGGCGCCGCCGCCGTCGTGCTGGCCGCGCTCGCCTGTCTGTGGGCGCTGCGAGCCCGCCGCCGGTCAGCCTAGGTGCAGCAGGCGGCCGATCCTGCGGCGCAGACGGCGCCGGAATGCGAGCGAGCGCTGGATCCCTGCGGCGCGCGCCTGCGCATCCGCCGCCAGCTCCTGCTGGAAGGACTTCGCCCCCTGCTCATTGCGCGCTCGCACCCACTGGCCGTTTCCGCCGAAAGGCCCGCCCATCGCCATACCGGGCTCCTACCCCTGTGGCTCAACCCATCGATAATGACCCTCACGATATACACAGGTGAGGCGCTTGCCGTGCTGATCGGGCTCGAAGGTGCCGACGTCGTGCCATGCGCACGTGCCTCCGACGACGGCGCCGCCGCGCGGGCCCGTGTCGTCGGAGCTCCACGGAGTCCAGATCATCGCGCCGACGATCAGCAGGGCCGCCAGTGGCGCCGCGACGAGCACCGCGAGAGGCGACCTCCTGCGGCGCGCGCCGGAACCGGGCTCGGCAGGCACCGGCGCCCGCGGTCCGGCGTGGCTCGCGACCGTCGCGGCCTCGGCTCTGGAGGCCACCGGCCCCATCGCCGCCGTCGGCGGAATCCGTGACGGATGCGTATGGCCGTCACTCGGCATCGTCTGCTCGGCGGGTGCGCCGCGCTGGTCGGCGGGTGCGCCGCG
>CAYPQR010000178.1:0-2008 GCA_964412865.1 uncultured Intrasporangiaceae bacterium | reverse complement strand
TCGGCGGGTGCGCCGCGCTGGTCGGCGGGTGCGCCGCGGCCGGACGGCTGTGTCGGGGCGCCGTCGGCGAAGGTCGTGTCGACCCCCTGGCCGGGGCGCAGGAACTCCCCCTCCCCGACGCCGACGAGCGGGGGCATCACGCTCGGCAGCACGATCTGGGCCTGCGGCTGCCACTGCACCTCGGCGACGTCCAGGCGAGCCCGGGCCTCGTGCGCATCGCGAGGACGCTGTTCGATGTCGGGATCGGCCAGTGCGGTCAGCAGCTGCCACAGGACCTCTGGCGTGCCGGGCGGGCGAGGGGGCAGATCATCGGCCTCGCTGCGCATCTGGGCTCGCGGGCGGTGCCCGGTCAGCATCTGGAAGCCGACCATGCCCGCGGCATACAGGTCGGAGCGCCGGTCGGGGTCGGCGCCCCGCAACTGTTCCGGCGCGAGATAGCCTGGCGTGCCCATCACGACCGACATGCTCGTGAGCCGCGGCACGTCGGTCGCGACGGCGACGCCGAAGTCGGTGAGCCACACATGCGGCCGTTCGATGCCGGTCGCATCCAGCAACAGGTTGGCCGGCTTCACGTCGCGGTGCACGACCCCCGAATCGTGCACCGCCCCGAGTGCCGCGAGCATCTGCCGCATCAGCTCGGCGGCGTAGCGCGGCGGCAACGCGCCGTGCCGCTTCATCAGGTCGGCGACGGAGCCGCCCTCGACGACCGGCATGGTGAAGAGCACCCGGTCGTCCTCGCCGGCCCAGCCGAGCGGGGTGACCACTCCCGGATGGTGGATGCGCATCCCCTGCTCGCGCATGAACCGCAGCAGCGACCCCGCATCGGATTGCCGCAGCACCTTGGCGGCGACGATGCGCTGCCGCCGCAGGTCGCGCACCCTCCATACGGAGCCCATGCCGCCCTCGCCGATCTGATCGATCAGTTCATAGCGGCCGGCGAACACCTCGCCCATCCGTTGCTCTCCCTCGCGTTCGCCGACGGTCGCCACCACCCTAATGCAGTGGGGTGGTGGCGACCGGTCAGCCGAACTGAGCGGGGTCGGGGCCGAGCCGCGTGCCGCGGTCGAGACCGTCCAGGGCCGACATCGCGTCGTCGTCGAGCTCGAAGTCGAAGACCCGGAAGTTCTGCGCGATGCGGCTCGGAGTGACCGACTTGGGGATCACGACGTGACCGCTTTGCAGATGCCACCGCAGCACGACCTGCGCGGCACTGCGCGTATAGCGATCGGCGATCCGGCCGACCGTCGCGTCCTCGAGCAGTTCGCCGCCCTGCCCGAGCGGGCTCCAGGCCTCCGTCATGATGCCG
This sequence comes from uncultured Intrasporangiaceae bacterium, assembly GCA_964412865.1. GTDB lineage: Bacteria > Actinomycetota > Actinomycetes > Actinomycetales > Dermatophilaceae > Leekyejoonella. The sequence continues at coordinate 702 of CAYPQR010000178.1, read as the reverse complement.
TGCTCGGCGTGGAACTCCCGCAGTTCGCGCTGCTGCAGATACGGGTGCAATTCGATCTGGTTCAGCGCCGGATACTCGCCGAGCTCGTCGTGCAGCCGCCGCAGATCCTCCACCCGGAAGTTGCACACGCCCGCGGCCCGAATGCGGCCGTCGTCGCGCAGCTTCATCAGGGCCCGGTAGGTGTCGACGAACAGGTCCTGCGCCGGCGCCGGCCAGTGGACCAGATAGAGATCGATGGGCGCGACGTCGCCCAGCGCGGCCAGTGAGTCGTCGAACGCCTGCAGCGTGCGGTCATACCCCTGCTTGTCGTTCCAGACCTTGGTGGTCAAGAAGATCTCGGAGCGCGGCACCTCGCTCTCGGCGATCGCGCGCCCGACGCCCGCCTCGTTGCCGTATGAGGCGGCGGTGTCGATGCTTCGATAGCCGGTCTGCAGCGCGGTGCTGACGGCGGGTGCCGCCTGCTCGTCGGGCACGCGCCAGACGCCGAACCCCAACTGGGGCATGGCCACCCGCGCATCGCCGGAGCGCAGCGTCACGGTCGGGACAGTGGATGTCGATGATGACGTCATGTCAGGGGGCAACGCAGACGGGCCCGCACATATGCCTGGACGGCTGCACGGGGCCGCACCTGTGACGCAGGTCGCAGGTCGCTAAAGTCAGCCCCATGCCCAAGCTTCGCAAGGTCCTGATCGCCAATCGTGG
>CAYPQR010000177.1:0-6546 GCA_964412865.1 uncultured Intrasporangiaceae bacterium | reverse complement strand
CGATCCTGATCCCCACTTGGTATTCGGGCACGCACCAGATCTGGCGCGACGTCTACATCGGCCCCGACCATGCGCTGGACCCCACGCGCTACTTCATCATCAGCGTCGACCAGATCGGCAGCGGCCTGTCGACATCTCCGCACAACGCGGACGGAGACAACGCGGCGATCTCCATGTCCAGGTTCCCCCACGTGCGGATCGGCGACGACGTGGTGGCGCAGGAGCGGCTGTTGCGCGAGCATTTCGGCATCGAGCGGCTCGCCCTCGTCGTCGGCGGGTCGATGGGCGCGCAGCAGACGTATGAATGGGCGGTCCGCTTCCCCGACAAGGTGCTCCGGGCCGCGCCGATCGCCGGCACGGCCCGCAACACTCCGGACGACTACCTGATCGCGGAATACATGCGGGAGGCCATCACGTCCGATCCGGGCTGGAACGGCGGAGAGTATGCATCGAATGACGACGTGGCCGACGGGCTCAAGCGGCAGGCCCATATCTGGGCGCTGAAGGGCTTCTCCAGCGAGTTCTGGAAACAGGAGGTCTGGCGCTCGCTGGAATTCGAGACCAAGGAGGCCTTCATCGAAGGCTTCCTCGAGCCGTACTTCACCGTGATGGACCCCAACGACCTGCTCTGCCAGGCCTGGAAGTGGCAACGTGGCGACGTCGCCCGCCACACCGGCGGTGACCTGGCGGCCGCGCTCGAGAGGATCACGGCGCAGACCTTCGTCATGCCCATCGACGAGGACCAGTTGTTCCCGCCGCGCGACTGCCGGCCGGAGCAGGAGATGATCCACGGAAGCGAGCTTCGTCTGGTGAACGACGTGGTGGGCCACCTCGCGCTCTTCGGGGTGGCGCCGACCTTCATGCCTCAGATCGACCAGCATCTCGGCGACCTGCTCGCGCGCGAGGTCTGAGCGGCCCGCACGAAACGCGGGCGGGCGGCCGGTGCGCATCGCACCGGCCGCCCCGTTCCCCCGTACTACAGGTCGGCGATGGCCTCCAGCGGCTTGGTCCTCGCCGCCCGGATCGCCGGCCAGAGCGCCGCGAGCACGCCCGCGATCGCCGCGCCGATCAGCGTCTCGCCGATCAGACCCCACGGCAGGACGACCGTCGTCAGGCCCCACTGCGAGAAGGTTCGCGCCAGTGCCCAGCCGAACACCACCCCGATCACCATCCCGACCAGGGCGCCGAACACCGCGATCAGGAAGGACTCCAGATAGATCGTGCGGCGCACCTGCGCCCTGGCCATGCCGACCGCCCGCAGCATGCCGATCTCGCGCTTGCGCTCGACGACCGACAGGGCGAGCGTGTTGATGATGCCGAGCACGGCGATCACCAGCGCGAGGCCGAGCATCGCATAGAGCACGTCGAGCATCGAATCGATCTGCGACGATGCCTGACCCTTGAACTCCGCGCGATCCTGCACCTGCACGGTCAGGTATCCCTTGGTGAGTGCCTCGATCCGCGACTCCACCGCCGCCTGGTCGGCGCCCGGCGTCGTCTTGATCAGCACCACGGCATCCTGGCGCAGCTGCGCCGGCACGAGCTTGTTGTAGGCCGCCCGGCCGATCTGCCACGGATTGACCAGTTGTGAATTGTGGAAGACACCGGTCACCGTGACCTTCACCGTCGTGCCCATGGTGTTGGTGAACGCCACCGTGTCGCCGACGTTCCACCCCTTGTCCTTGCGGGTCTGCGACGACACGATCATGCCGTTGGGCGGCACGTCGGGTGAACCCTTGATCATCGTGAAGGGTGCGGCACCCTGCAGATCGCCCGTCGACGAGACGCCGGAGACCTGCTTGCCGTCGACCTTGGCGGTGACCGGACTCATCCGCACGACCGATGCCACACCGTCCACCTGCTTCACCTGGTCGGCGACCTGCGGGCGCAGTACGCCCTGGGAGTCGCTGACGATCAGGTTCGCCGACAGACCCGAGTCGACCGCGTGGTCGATGGTGCCCTTGAAGCTCGACCCCAGCGTGCCGATCACCGCGACCAGCATGAGTCCCAGCGTGAGCGCGAACGCCGTCGCCGCGGTCCGCCGCCGGTTGCGGGTGGCGTTGGTGCGCGCGAGGGCCCCGATCTTGCCGAACGGTGTGGCGAAGATGCGTCCCAGCACCCCGACCACCGGCCCTGCGAGCGCCGGTGCCACCAGCACGATCGCGAACACGCCGAGGAGTGCTCCGAGCCCGACCGTGGCCGCTGCGCCACCGCCGGTGCCCGACGCGCCGATGCCGATGACCGCCGCCGAGATCGCGGCCAGCACCGCACCGATCAGCGTGCGGACCCGCACCGAGGCCTGGCCGTCGGTCTGGCTCTCGCGCATCGCCTCCACCGGGGCGACACGAGATGCGCGGCGGGCCGGCGCATACGCACTGACCATCGTGACGATGATGCCGACCAGCAGGCATGCCACCACCGGGCCCACCCCGACGACGAGAGCGCCCTGCGGCAGGCCGGTGCTCGACGTGATGGCCTGGAGCGCGGCGGCGATGCCCACACCCGCGCCGAGCCCGACGGCCGCGCCGAACAGTCCGACGACGAAGGCCTCCAGCAGCACGGCCCGGGTCAGCTGGCCCTGGCTGGTGCCGATGGCACGCAGCAGCGCCATCTCGCGCACCCGCTGGGCGACGATCATCGAGAAGGTGTTGTAGATGATGAAGGTGCCGACGATCAGTCCGATCGCCGCGAACGCCAGCAGGATGTAGTTGAAGACCGTCAGGAACTGGTTGACGTTGTCCTTCTCCGCCTGGCGCACCTCGTCACCGGTCTGCACCTTGAGGTTTCCGGAGACGGCGCCCTTGATGTTGTCCTTCAACTGCTGCGGGGACACACCGGATGCTGCGCTCAGCTGCACGGTCGACGCGTGCTTGCCGTCGCTGAACAGTGTGCGCGCCACGGGCTGCGCGAAATCGATCTCGGCGTAGCCGCTGGTGGCGCCGGCCATCTTGGTGATGCCCACCACGGTGACCTTCATCGGCTTGCTCATCCCGGTGCCGACGACGACCTTGGTCGTCGAGCCGACGTGCAGCCCCGCCTTCTTGGCCGCGGACTGGTTGATGAGCACCTCGTGCTCGCCCTTCGGCGCGCGCCCGCCCGGCAGGATCACGCTTCCGTGCGGGTCAAGGCTCTTGTCCGGCGGTACGAAGCCGGAGCCCATGCTCGGGGCACCACCGGTGTCGAGTGCCGTGCCGTCGGACGTCGCGATGGTGACCGGAGCGGTGTAGGTCGTGAGCACCCGGTCGACGCCGAGCTGCGCCTTGTCGTCCCTGATCTTGTCGACGACCGTGTTGGGCACACCGAGCGTGTCGGTGTGCTTGGGGCTGATCTGGGTGTCGACCCCGATCGCGACCTGGTCGAAGAGGTGGTCGAACGACGTCTTGACGGTCGTGGTGAAGATCATCGACCCGGCGACGAATGACGTGCCGAGCACGACCGACAACACGGTGAGGATCAGCCGCAACTTGTGTGCCGCGAGATTGCGCAGCGACACCTTGCGCATTGCGCTCGAGGCCATTTCAGCTCACCGTCGCCGACTGCTGTGGGTCGTCCAGGTGCTTCATGTAGTCGAAGATGTCGTCTGCCGACAGGTCGCGCTGGTCGCTCACGATGTCGCCGTCGGCCAGGAAGATCACGCGGTCGGCATAGCTCGCCGCGCGCGGGTCGTGGGTCACGATGACGACGGTCTGCTCGAACTCGTCGACCGCCGTCCGCAGGATCGACAGCACCTCCCCCGACGAACGGGAGTCCAGGTTGCCGGTCGGCTCGTCGCCGAAGATGATCTCGGGTCGGCCCACCAGAGCCCTGGCACACGCCACGCGCTGCACCTGGCCGCCGGACAGTTCGCTCGGCCGGTGGTCGAGACGGTCGGTCAGCCCCAACCGGGATGTGACCGTGTCGAACCACTGCCGGTCGATCTTGCGGCCGGCGATGTCGAGCGGAAGTGTGATGTTCTCGCGGGCCGTCAGTGTCGGCACCAGGTTGAACGCCTGGAAGACGAAGCCGATGCGGTCGCGACGCAGCCGGGTCATCTTCTTGTCGGACAGCTTCGTCAGGTCGGTCTCGCCGATCGTGACGACGCCGCTGGTCGCGGTGTCCAGGCCGGCGAGGCAATGCATGAGGGTGGATTTGCCCGAGCCCGACGGACCCATGATCGCGGTGAACTCCCCCGTGCCAAACGCGACCGAGACACCCTTGAGCGCCTCGACCATCGTCTGCCCCGACCCGTAGACCTTCCTCAGTTCATGGGCGCTCGCCGCGGCGAGCGCCGTCGGCCGGGACTGCTCGCCCCGGTCACCGAAAGGCACGGTCATGTCATGTTCTCCTTCATTGTCGATGCCGGCGTCTACCGGCACTACCGAAAGGCTTCCAGGCCCTCCCGCCCGTCACCATCGGGGTCAACCCTGATCCTGCCCGGAACGACCCCGACCGCACATCGGCCATACGGCTCATCTTGGGGGTGCCAAATGTCATACCTCAGTAGGAGGCGCGGCCGCGCCGGAACGCCCCGGCCATGTCGTGCGTTGGGTTTTCCGACCCGTCAGACCCACGCATTAGGGTGGAGACACGTCCCCGCAGCGCATTCGCGGTGTGGGCCCGACCGACAAGGAGCAGGAATCATGATCGGTGCCATCATCGGGGCAATCATCGGCGGCCTGATCATCGGTGCACTCGCCCGGCTGGTGCTTCCCGGCAAGCAGAACATCTCCGTGCCCATGACGATCGGCATCGGAATGGTGTCGTCGTTCGTCGCGAGCCTGATCGTCGGCGCGGTCGGCTACCGCAACGCCAACGGCATCGCGTGGATCCCACTGATCGTCGGCGTCGTCGTCGCGGCGCTCATCATCTCGTGGTATTCGAAGCGCCAGATCGGTTCGCGGCGCTGACGCCCGCCGCCGTCAGGCGCTGAGGCCGAGCGCCTCCATCCGTGCGGTGTGTGCGTCGGTGATCCGGGTGAACAGCCGCATGAGTTCGCCCAGATCGAACCCGTGCCCCGAGCCGTCGTCGATCAGCAGCGCCGTCAGGTCGTCCTGCTCGGCGGCGACCCGCTGAGCCTGCGACAGCGCCTCACCGACGAGTCGGCGGCCCCACAGGGCCAGCCGCCCGGCGACGCTGGCGTCGGCCTCGATGGCCCGAGCCAGTTCGTCCTGGGCGAATTCCATCTGGCCGCTGTCCTCCAGCACCTCCTGCACCAGCGCGCGGGTGGCCGGGTCGACGAACGCCGCGCACTCCCGATAGAAGTCCCGCGAGATGCTGCTGCCGGCATAGACCTTCATCAGCCCCTCCAGCCAGGTGTTCGGCGGCGTGCGCCGGTGCCAGGTGTCGATCGCCTTCACGAACGGGGCCATGGCCTCCTGCGGTTCCGCACCCAGCTGCCGCAACCGCTGCACCAGCAACTCGTAGTGGTCGAACTCCTGCACCGCGACCCGCGCCAGCGCCACCTTGTCTCGTGGCACGGGTGCGGTGTCGGCGTCCGCCACGATCGCGAAGAAGCCGACCAGCTCGCCGTATGCCAGCGCCCCCAGCAGTGCGACGACACCTCTCCTGACGGCGGGATCCTGCAGGTCCTCCTCGGTGCGCCCTCGCACCCTCGCGGCATGGGAGTCCTGCGTCGTCTCATCGGCCATGAGCCCGATGATAATCACCGGGGACGGCGCCCCGGGCTCCTCGCTGAGCGGTTCACCGGCCGCGATCCGTTACACTGGACGCGTCCATGAGGTGCCCGGTCGGCATTTGACGTGACATGCGCAGCCCCTCGCTGCAGGAATTTTCCGATCGGCTCCGACACGGCCCGCACGATCCCGTGCGCGAGGCCACGCCGATTCGTGAGGATTCATTTTTTGATGTCAGAAACCACCACAACCACAGAGCAGACCCCCGACGCGGACAGTTTCGACGACTTCGGCGTCCACGCCGACATCGTCGCCGCCCTCGCCGACGAGGGCATCACCGCGCCGTTCCCGATCCAGGCCATGACCCTGCCGGTCGCCCTCGGCGGCCACGACATCATCGGCCAGGCCAAGACCGGCACCGGCAAGACGCTGGGCTTCGGGGTGCCGTTGCTGCATCGCACGGTCAGCCCGAGCGACCCCGAGTTCGCGCAGCTGCCTGCCCCCGGCCGCCCTCAGTCGCTGATCGTCGCGCCGACCCGCGAGCTGGCCAAGCAGGTCTCCGGTGACCTCTCGAAGGCCGGCAAACGACGCGGCATCCGGGTCACCACCGTCTACGGAGGGCGCGCATACGAGCCGCAGATCGAGGCCCTCACGAAGGGTGTCGAGGTCGTCGTCGGCACGCCGGGCCGGCTGATCGACCTCGCCGACCAGGGCCACCTCGACCTGTCCTACGTCAAAACCGTCGTGCTCGACGAGGCCGACGAGATGCTCGATCTCGGTTTCCTGCCCGACGTGGAGAAGCTGCTCGCCCTCACCCCCGCGTCCCGGCAGACGATGCTGTTCTCCGCGACGATGCCGGGGGCCGTGGTCACGCTGGCTCGCCGCTACATGACCCAGCCGACCCACATCCGCGCCATGGACGACGCGCAGGACG
>CAYPQR010000176.1:0-6557 GCA_964412865.1 uncultured Intrasporangiaceae bacterium | reverse complement strand
TGCACATATTATGTATGCCGCTGAGCGGTTTTGTATGCCTCTCGGCGCCCGATCAAGCCGGGGTGTAACCGATCGTCGGCCGCAGGTCCTCGTCCGGAGGGAGCCACGAGGTGCGGTCGGCGTCGACCTGGTCACCGCTGCGAATGTCCTTGACCTGGTCTCCGTCGGCCGAGGGGAACCACACGAACGGGATTCCTCGCCGGTCGGCGAACTGGATCTGCTTGCCGAACCTCGCCGCCTTCGGCGACACCAGCGTCGGGATACCCCGCGCACGCAACGCCGCCGCTGCCCGCATCGACTCTGCCCGTGACGGCTCGTCGTTGACTGCCACGAGCACGGCCGCGGGCGTCTCCCGGGACGCGGCCAGGCCACGCTCGCCGATCAGTAGGCCGAGCAGGCGGGTCACGCCGATCGAGATGCCCACACCCGGATAGGTGCGTTTGCCGTCGCTGGCCAGCGCGTCATATCGTCCGCCACCGCCGATCGATCCGAAGCCGGGCGCGTCGTCGAGCATGATCTCGTAGACCGTGCCGGTGTAATAGTCGAGGCCGCGCGCCAAGGCCATGTCGGCGACCAGCAGGCCGGGCGAGTGCTCGGCAGCGGCGTCCATGACGGCGGTCAGCTGCTGCAGACCCTCCTCGAGCACCGGGTGCTTCACACCGAGGCCACGGACCTCATCTGCGAACTCCGTTCCCTTGGACTTGATCTCGGCCAGCGCGAGGATGACGTCGGCATCGCGACCGGCGATTCCCGACTCGATCAGCGTCTGCTTGACGGCCTCCGGGCCGATCTTGTCGAGTTTGTCCACGGCACGCAGCACCGGGATGACGTCTTCGACGCCCAAGCCGCGATAGACGCCCTCCGGGATCTTGCGGTTGTTGACGCGGACCGTGACGTCCCCGATCGGCAGACGCGAGAACACGTCGGCGACCACCAGCGGGAGTTCGACCTCGTAGTGGAACGGCAACTCCCCCGTGTCCACGATGTCGACGTCCGCCTGGACGAACTCTCGGTAGCGGCCGCGCTGGGGCCGCTCGCCGCGCCATACCGGCTGGATCTGATAGCGGCGGAAGGGGAAGGTCAGCGAGCCGGCGTGCTCGAGCGTGTATCGCGCGAACGGCACGGTCAGGTCGAAGTGCAACCCGAGCCGGGCCTCGGAGGCGTCGTCGCCGGTGAGACGCGACACGGCATAGATCTCCTTGTCCGCGTCCTCCCCCTGGTTCGACAGCCTGTCGATCGGCTCGACGGCTCGAGTGTTGATGGAGGCGAATCCGTGCAACTCGAACACCTCTCGAATGGTGTCGATGACGTGCTGCTCGGCGATGCGCTGCGCCGGCAACCACTCCTGGAATCCGCTGATGGGTGTGACCTTGGTGGCCATGTGCGTCTGTCCTGTCCTCCCTGCTCCCTCGATCACTGCTTCGAGGGCACAGGGCCGCTGAACGTCGTGGGTCGGATCTAGAGGTCCTGCAGGAACGGGTTGGTGGTGCGTTCGCACGACATCGTGCTGGCCGCACCGTGGCCCGGCAGGACGACGGTGTCATCAGGCAGCGCCAGCACCACGTCGCGCAGCGACCGCTGCATCGTGGGGTGGTCTCCGCCGGGCAGGTCGGTGCGACCGACGGTGCCTGCGAACAGCACGTCGCCGGTGAGCGCCGTATGTCGGCAGCCACCCCAATAGCCCGACCGGCCGTCGCCCGGCACGTCGTCGAGCACGAACAGGCATGACCCCTCGGTGTGTCCCGGTGCGTGGCGCACGGTGATCGTCAGGCCTGCGAGCTCCAGTTGCTGCCCGTCGTCGACCTCGACGACGTCGTCCGGGGCGTGCCATCGCGCGGACGTGCCGAGTTGCTGCTCGAACGCGGCGACCATGTCGGGCGGCAGGTCGCCGAGGGGGTCGACCAGTCGGTAGCGGTCCGCGGCGTGGATATAGACCGGGACGTCGGGCGTGGCCGAGCAGTAGACGTGATCGACGTGGCCGTGGGTGACCAGCGTCGCGACCGGTGTGAGAGCGTGCTCTGCCAACGCGGCGCGAAGCTGGTCGTCGACCTCGATGCCGGGGTCGACGACCACGCACTCGCTGCCGTGCCCGGTCGCCAGCAGATAGCAGTTGGTGCCGAGCGCCGGGGCCGGGAAGGAGGTGACTAACACGCTGCGAGCCTACCGGGAGCCCCACGGGCCGCCGCGCCGGGCGACGGCGCACTCATACGGCAGGTGTATCTGACGCGACAAGGCGGCGGGAATCCGTAGACTGTCGCAGTGGGTCGATGGACCCGACAGTTGACCGTTCCCCAGAAGAAGGCATGAGCGCCATGTCACCCGAGACTCCCAAGCCGACCCCGACGCCCCGCCCGGGTCCGCCGCCCACGCCGCCCACGCCGGCGGCGTTGACGGACCACCCCGCCGTGGCGGCGCCCGCAGCGCCCGGCGCCGGTGACTCCGCATCATTCGGCCGTGTCGCCGACGACGGAACGGTCTATGTGCGCACGCCCGATGGCGAGCGGCCGGTGGGGTCCTACCCCGACGCGACCCCGCAGGAGGCGCTGGCGTATTTCGCCCGCAAGTATGACGAGCTGGCGGCGTCGGCGAATCTGCTGCTGCAGCGCGTGACGCAGACCGATCTGCCCGCAGCCGAGGCGGCCGCATCCTTGAAGACGCTGCGGGAGCAGGTGGCCGATGCCCATGTGGTCGGCGACCTCGTGCGCCTCGACTCGACGGTCGAGCAGATCGCGACGGCGCTGCACGCCAAGCAGCAGGTCGAGTCCGAGACGCGAGCCGTGCACAAGCAGGAGGCTCTCGCCAAGCGCGAGAAGGTGGTGCAGGAGGCGGAGAAGATCGCCGCCCAACCGACCGAGAAGATCCAGTGGAAGCAGTCGACCGCCCGGATGCGCGAACTGCTCGACGAGTGGAAACATCTGCAGCGGCACGACGTCCGCATCGACAAGGACGCCGAGAACGCGCTGTGGCGCCGGTTCAGCGCCGCGCGCAGCGGGTTCGACAAGACCCGTCGGTCCTACTTCGCGCACCTCGACGAGGTGCACGCAAAGGTCAAGGCCGAAAAGCAACGGCTCGTCGCCGAGGCCGAGCGGCTGTCGACCTCCAAGGACTGGGGTGCGACCGCGTCGGCGTTCAAACGGCTGATGGGCGAATGGCGCCGCGCGGGCCGGGCGGCGCGGGCCGACGACGACGCACTGTGGAAGCGCTTCAAGACCGCCCAAGACGCGTTCTTCGCGGCCAAGGACGAGGTCGTCGCCGCCGAGAACGTCGAGTTCGAGGCGAATCTGAAGGTCAAGGAGGAGCTTCTCACCCAGGCTCAGGCCCTGTTGCCGGTCAAGAACATCGACGCCACCAAGGCCGCGCTCCGCAAGATCCAGGACAAGTGGGATGCCGCGGGCAAGGTGCCGCGCAAGGATCTGGACCGGATGGAGAAGGGTCTGCGCAAGGTCGAGGCGGCGGTGCGTGGCGCGGAGGACTCCAAGTGGAGACACACCGACCCCGAGGTCGCCGCGCGCGCACAGTCGATGGTCGACCAGCTGGAGAAGGCGGTCGCCGACCTCGAGGCCGACCTCGCGAAGGCGCAGGAGTCCGGCGACGAGGCGAAGATCACCAAGACACGACAGGCGCTGGACGCCAAGCGCTCCTGGCTCGATCAGGCGCGTGGCGGACTCGCGGAATTCGGAGGATGACACCCTTGACGCAGATCGCCGACGACCTCGTCGACTACCTGGCCCAGAGCCCGACGCCATTCCACGCCTGCGCGACCTCGGCGGAGTTGCTGCGGGCCGCCGGCTTCACCGAACTCGCCGAGACCGACGCGTGGCCGCGTGAGCGCGGCCGCTGGTTCATCGTGCGGGGCGGCTCGCTGATCGCCTGGTCGACGGAGCACGCATCGGGCCCGGCGAACCCGATGCGGATGGTCGGGGCGCACACCGACTCCCCCAACTTCCGCGTGAAACCGCAACCCGACGCGGCCCGCGCCGGCTGGCAGACCCTCGGTGTCGAGGTCTACGGCGGAATGATCGTCGGCAGCTGGCTCGACCGCGATCTCGGCATCTCGGGCAGGGTCGCCGTGCGCGAGGGCCACGGCAGCGTGACGCGGCTGTTCCGCGTCGATGATCCGGTGCTGCGCATCTCGCGTCTCGCGATCCACCTGAACCGCGAGGTGCGCGACAAGGGCGAGGCGTTCAACCCGCAGCAGCACTTGGCGCCGCACTGGGGTCTCGGCGACTCCCCCGGCGAATTCCGCGCCTACCTGGCCGAGGTCGTCGATGCGCGGCCCGACGACATCCTCGGCTGGGACGCGATGACCCATGACCTGCAGCGGCCGGTGCGGTTCGGCCGTGACCGGGAGCTCGTCGCCGGCGCGCGGCTGGACAATCTCGCGACGTCGTTTGCGGCGACCCGCGCCCTCATCGACGCGGTCGACCGGCCGCCGGCGTCGCCGCATACACAAGTCATCGCGCTGTTCGACCACGAGGAGATCGGCAGCATGTCGCAGCGGGGCGCGTTCTCGGCCCTGCTGATGACGACGCTGGAGCGGATCACGGCGACCCTGGGCGGTGATCGTGACGATCTGCATCGCGCGCTCGCGGGCAGTGTCATCGCGTCCGGCGACATGGCGCACGCCACGCACCCCAACTACGCGGACCGTCACGATCCGCAGCATCAGGTCGCCATGAACGGCGGGCCGGTGCTGAAGATCAACACCAACCTGCGGTATGCCACCGACTCGGTGGGCGAGGCGGCATTCCGGCTGGCCTGCGAGCAGGCGCAGGTGCCGTGCCAGAGCTTCGTCGTGCGCAGCGATCTGCCGTGCGGGTCGACGGTAGGCCCGATGACGTCGGCACTGACGGGCGTGACCACGGTCGACTTCGGTGCACCGACCCTGTCGATGCACTCGGTGCGAGAGCTCGCAGGTGCCGACGATCAGCGGATGTACACCGCCGCGCTGACGGCGTTCCTGTCGCCCGTCTGAGCCGACCCAGTCGGGCCACCCCCAGCTGGTCGAGTAGCTCCGATGCGACGAAGGAGCAAGGAGCAGTGGGGGCACCTCCCGCATGAAGCGAAGCGCGCGGGGGAGCGAGACCTCCGAGCCGGCGCTGCCAAGTCAGTTGGCAAACGCTCGCAGTTCGCTTCACGCGGTGTCGGGCCCGCGAACTGCTCGTAGTCGTCGGACTCTTCGCTCGACGAGGCGGATCGCCTCGCACAGGCAACTGCCGACGGCTACGACGATGGCGACCCAGATGGAGCGGCCCGGCGCGTCCGTGGTCACTGTCTCCGTCAACGGTTGGCCGGGAAGGAACAGCAGGCCCATCACGGTGACCGCGACGAAACACACGACGAAGGCCAGTATCGGCGCAGCAAGTGGCCGCACCATCAGCCACCAGCGTCCGGGTGGCTTTGCCAGTCGCCAGGCCAATCCGATGCCACCGACGAGGCTGAAGGCAATCCACCCCCAGTTCGTGGTGCTGAAGCCCTCGATGCCGGCGAAGTCGAAGTGGCGCAGGGCGCCGATGATCAGGTCGGCCACCGCCGCGGCGACGAGGGAAGCGACCCACGGCCACATACGCACCAGCGCGCCCCACGACGGCGGCCAGGCTCTCGCGCTGCCTGGCACCGAGATATCCCCGGTGTGCAGCCGGTGGTCCTGTGCGTTCATGGATCGAGATTAACATACTGAGTATATTTTCATACTTGGTATGCTCGGTGCATGGTCGAGTTGGGGCGGCGTGAGCGGAAGAAGGCCGAGGCGCGACAGCGCATCTCCCGTGTGGCGACTGAGTTGTTCGCCGAACGGGGGTTCGACGCGGTGTCGGTCTCTGAGATCGCCGAGGCCGCCGACGTGGCACGCCCCACGGTGTTCGCCTACTTCCCACGGAAGGAAGACTTGGTCTTCGACCGGGCTGAGGCCGTGACCGCGGCCATCGTCGAGGCGGTCCGGGGCAGTAGTGAGCCGCCGGTGCGAGTGGTGCGCGAGCTGCTGGTGGGGCCGACGGCGCCCGGCGGCTTCGGCGCACGCCTTTCGGGCCAGCGCGCGTTCTGGGAACTCGTCGCCGGCTCGCGCGCGCTGAGGGCCCGAGCCCGGGAACTGGCCGAGGAGATGGAGTCGGCCCTTGCGGCGGCGCTGCACGACCGCGACGTGCGCGAGGCAACGCTGTGCGCGGCCTTCATCGCGGCCGGCTACCGGAGCGCCCACCTACGTGCGATCCGCAAGATCCTGGCCGGTGACCCGCCCGAGGACGTGGAAGCCGAGCGCACGACCCGGCTTGCAACAGCCTTCGACGCGGTCGAGCGCGCCGTCGCCGCCCTGCAGCACGGCGACTGATCCATCCGGATCCGCGGCCTTCGCAAGAGTAGGCATGAGCCGGCACATGTGACGCGATCTGCCTACTCCTGTGACGCGATCTGCCTACTCCTGCGCGCAGTATTCGACGCGTGATCGTCCCGAAGGTGCCGAACTCTCAGCTCTGCTTGACGCTCTCGGGCACGCCGTTGGCCGGCGACGAATGGTCGTTGGGCGCCCCCTTCGGCCGATTCCCCGCCTTCTTGCCCTCGGG
>CAYPQR010000175.1:0-6566 GCA_964412865.1 uncultured Intrasporangiaceae bacterium | reverse complement strand
GACAGCTGCGCGACCTGCCGGGCTGGCACCAGGAGGGCGACTGCATCGAGGCGACGTATGACGCGCCGTCCTTCCCCGACGCCGTCCGGCTGGTCGACGAAGTGGCCGACGAGGCGGAGCAGATGCAGCACCATCCCGACCTGCACCTGTCGTGGGTCACCACCACCTGGACGCTGTCGACCCACAGCGAAGGCGGTCTGACTCAGCTGGACATCGAGTTGGCACACCGCATCACGCAGGCCGCCAGCCGCCTCGACGCCGTGGTCAAACAGTGACCGAACCGGCACGGGCCGGCGCGGGGCAGGAGCCCCACAGCGGCGAGCTGCAGGAGGGCGGGATGTCCACCCGGCTCAACTGGCTGCGCGCCGGAGTGCTGGGGGCCAACGACGGGATCGTGAGCACCGCCGGGATCGTCGTCGGGGTGGCGGGCGCCGGTGCGTCACGCTCGGCGCTCGCGGTCGCGGGGGTCGCCGGCCTGGTGGCCGGTGCTTTGTCGATGGCGGCCGGCGAATACGTCTCCGTGAGCACCCAGCGCGATGCGGAGCAGGCGATGCTGCGCACGGAGCGACACGAGCTGCACACGCTCCCGGAGGAGGAGCTGGAGGAACTCACCCAGATCTACCAGGGCAAGGGGCTGACCCGGCCACTGGCCGAGCAGGTCGCCCACCAGCTGACCGAGCACGACGCCCTCGCGGCGCACGCGGAGGTCGAACTGCGCATCGACCCCGACGAACTGACCAACCCCTGGGCGGCCGCGTGGGCATCCCTGCTGGCGTTCACGATCGGCGCGCTGCTCCCGCTCATCGCCGTGCTCCTGTCCGACCCCACGTGGCGGGTGCCGATCACCATGTGCGCCGTCGTCATCGCCCTGGCCGTCACCGGATACTCCAGCGCCCGGCTCGGCGAGGCTCCGGTGAAACGCGCCATGCTGCGCAACGTCGCCGGCGGCGTGGTCGCCATGGCCGTCACCTACGGCATCGGCAACCTCGTCGGCCTGGAGGTATGACGAGGCTCAGGCCTCGATCTTGCCGATCGGTTCGCGCTTCTCGGCCTGGAAGCGGTCCTCCGTGCGACCGCGGGCCCAATAGCCCGAGATCGACAGCCGTTCGCGCGGCACCTCGCGCTCCTTGAACAGACGCCGCAGCGCCTTCATCGATTCGCGCTCCCCGTGCGCGAAGACGTCGATGTTCTCGCCGTGCCACGGACCCGCCTCGATGGCCTTCCGCAGCCGCTGGTCGTGTCCGATCGAGTCGTCGCGGACGACCAGGCGCACCTCCACACCGTGCGGGGCATGCAGTTCCGGGGCGAGGTCGGGGCTGTCGACCTCCAGATAGACGATCCCGGACGCGTCCCGCGGGAGCGCCTGCAGCGCCGAGCCGATCGCCGGCGCCGCCGACTCGTCACCGGCGAACAGGTGCCAGGCCGCGTCGGGCGCCGGTGAGAATTTCCCGCCCGGGCCGGCCAGGATCAGCCGGTCACCCGGGCGGGCGGCGGCCGCCCACGGCCCCGCCACACCCTCGTCCCCGTGCACCACGAAGTCGATCGCGAGCAGACGCTCCCCGGGGTCGACCCAGCGGACGGTATAGGTGCGGCGCACCGGAAGGTCCTCGGCCGGCAGCCGGTCGCGCAGATCCGCCAGGTCGAAGGGCGGCTGGAGATCCAGCCCGGGACGCACGAAGAACAGCTTGACGTAGCGGTCGGTGCAGCCGTTGTCCTCGAACTGGTCGAATCCCTCGCCGCCGGCCACGATGCGCACCATGTGGTCGGTGAGCCAGGTGGTCTGCTCCACGGTCAGGATGATCTGGGACGTGCGCCGCCTCGTCGTCGTGCTCATGCGGTCCTCTCATCGAAGGCAAGTAGCACAGCCTAACCTAACCCACGGTCACCACACGAAGTAACGCAGCCAGATGTAGAGCCACGAGAGCGCGATCGTGACGAAGGCGACCACGACACCGTATTTCGTGAACTCCCAGAAGGTGATCCGGCGGCCGCTGCGCGCCGCGATGCCCAGGATCACCACGTTCGCGCTGGCCCCGACCGCTGTCGCGTTGCCGCCCAGATCGGCGCCGAGGGCCAGCGCCCACCAGAGCGGATCGGTGTGCGGATCGCGCGACCCGCCCGTCAGATCGCTGACGAGCGGGGCCATCGTGGCGACATACGGGATGTTGTCGACCACGGCCGAGAGCAGGCCGGACACCCACAGCAGCACCGAGGAGCCGAGCAGCCAGCGCCCGTCGATCAGCGACGTCAGCCACTGCCCCAGATCGCCGATCACGCCCGCCTGCACCAGCCCGCCGACCATGATGAACAGCCCGGAGAAGAACACCAGCGTCGACCACTCGACGTCGCGCAGATAGTCCGCCGGCTCCAGCCGCGACACCGCCACCGCGGCACCGGCCCCCAGCAGCGCCACCAGCGACGGCTCCAGACCCGTCATCGAGTGCGTCAGGAAACCGACCATGACCGCCGCGAGGATGACGCCCGAACGCCACAGCAGCGCCGGATCGGTGATCTCGGCGCGCTCGTCGAGCCGCATCAGCTCGTCGACCCGCTGCGGGTTGAAGGTCAGCCGGCGCCGGAACAGCAGCCATGCGAGCCCCACGAAGACGGCGACCAGCACGACGATCAACGGGGCCAGGTTGACCAGGAAGTCGTTGAACGACAGGCCGGCACGGCTGCCGATGATGATGTTGGGCGGATCGCCGATCAGCGTGGCCGTGCCGCCGATGTTGGACGCCATGGCCTCCGCGATCAGATACGGGACCGGCGTCACGCCGATGCGCTCGCAGACGACCAGCGTCACAGGGGCGACCAGCAGCACCGTCGTCACGTTGTCCAGCAGCGCCGAGGCGATCGCCGTGAACACGACCAGCAGCGCGAGGATCGCGAACGGCCGCCCGCGCGCCCGCTTCGCGGCCCAGATCGCGATGAACCCGAAGACGCCGGTCTGGCGGACCACACCGACCAGGATCATCATGCCCAGCAGCAGGAAGATGACATTCCAGTCGATGCCGGTGCGTTCGCTGAAGAACGCCGAGTGCACGTCGGCCACGCCCAGCACGACCATCGCCGCCGCACCCCACAGGGCCGCCGCGACGCGATGGATCCGTTCGGTGGCGATCAGGGCGTAGGCGGCGAAGAACGCGATGACAACGAGAACGGTGGTCACGTGCCGCACCGTATCGGCCGCCGAGGTCCGGGACCCCGCGCAGGAGCAGAATGTTTCCGTGAGTGACGAGCGACCCCGGACCATGCACGCGGCATACATCGAGCATCTCGGCGGGGCGGACGCCATCCGATACGGCACCCTGCCGGTGCCGTCGCCCGCGGCCGGCGAGGTGCTGCTGCGCGCCGAGGCGATGGGGGTCAACCACGTCGACACGTTCGTGCGCTCCGGTGCATACCGCACCGAGTTGCCCATGCCCTTCATCATCGGGCGCGACGTGGTCGGCACCGTCGTGCAGACGAGCGACGACGTCACCGGATTCGCCCCAGGCGACCAGGTGTGGTGCAACAGCCTCGGCCTGGACGGCCGGCAGGGCAGCTTCGCGGAGTATGCCGTGGCCCCGGCCGACCGGCTCTATCCGGTGCCCGAGGACGCCGACCCCGTCGAGACGGTGAGCGTGCTGCACACGACCGCCACGGCATACCTCGGCCTGCTGCGGGAGGCGCGCCTGCGGGAGGGCGAGACGGTGTTCATCGGCGGCGCGGGCGGCGGTGTCGGGTCCGCGGCCGTGCAACTGGCGGCCGCCCGCGGCGCGACCGTGATCGCGACGGCCTCACCGGAGGACTTCGACTGGGTCCGCTCGTGCGGGGCCGACCACCTGGTCGACTATCACGACGACAACCTGCTCGCGGCGCTGCACGACCTTGCACCCGGCGGCCTGGACATCCACTGGGACTGCTCGGGCCACAGTGACCTGTCGCAGGCGCTCGGCCTGATGCGCGGGGCGGGACGGATGCTGTTGTCGGCGGGCCTCACGACACGGGTCGAACTCACCGCCGGTGAGATGTACACCCGCGACATCAGCCTGCACGGCTTCGCGATGAGCAATGCGTCCGTCGCCGATCTGGCCGCGGCCGCGGATGTCATCAACGACATGATCGGCGACGTCGGCATCCTGACGCGGGTCGGCCGCACACTGCCACTCGCCGACGCGGCGCAGGCCCACCGGCTGCTCGAGGAGAAGTCGACTCGCGCGCTCGGCGGGCGCCTGGCGGTGGTGCCGGACCCTCACTGAAGTCGTCAGCTGAAGAGCTCGCGCCGCTCCTCGGGGCACGTCGTGAGGTCGAGGTAGCGCACCGGGCAGCCGTGCACGACGGCTGCCGCATAGCGGCCGACCGGGACCGAGGTGGGCTCGAGCGACCAGCCGCGCTCCGGCTCCGGCATCGCGTCGACGTCATCGACCAGGAAGACCGGGCCGCGCCCCAGATCCCATTCGGCGGGATCGTCCTCGACCATCACCTGGGCCGTGCTGTCGGTGCCGAGCAGCACCGTGTGGTCGTCGGGCTCCCAGAGTTCGTGCAGACCCGCATCACGCCAGTGCTCCACCGTGAGCGTGGTCCCGTCGACGGTGGGGACCATGATGAACGACAATTGCACGCCTATTACCTCCCATCACCTCGACCCTATCGCGGCCGGCGAGCAGTGACCGGGCCCGGTGAACCACCGATCGGGGCGGCGTCAGATGACGAGTCTGGACGCCTCGTAGCACAGTGCCGCGACGATCCCCGCCGCAGGCAGGGTGAGCACCCAGGCGATCACGATCTCCCGGGCGACACCCCAGCGCACCGCGGAGACGCGCTCGGTGCTGCCGACGCCCATCACCGACGAGGTGATCACCTGCGTGGTCGAGATCGGCGCGGCCACCAGGAACGTCGTCAGATAGAGCACACCCGAGCCCACCGCCTCCGCGACGAAGCCGTGCTGAGGACGCAGCGGGAAAATACGCCGGCCGAGCGTGCGCATGATCCGCCAGCCGCCCGAATACGTGCCGAGGCCCATGGCGGCGGCGCACAGCAGCACGACCCACAGCGGCACGTGCGAACCCTCATGGTGGCCGGCGACGATCATCGCGATGAGGATGATGCCCATCGACTTCTGGGCATCCTGCAGACCGTGGCCCAGGGCCAGCGACGCGGACGAGAAGATCTGGGCGAACCGGAAGCCGCGCTCGACGCGGTGCGGATTGGCGCGGCGGAAGATCCAGAACACGGCGATCATCGCCAGGTAGGACGCGATGAAGCCCACGAGCGGCGAGACGATCGTCGGCACGACGACCTCACCGACCACACCGCTTTGCCAATAGACGGTGATCCCGCCGGCGACGCCGGCTCCGACCATGCCTCCGATCAGCGACATCGACGACGACGACGGCAGGCCGAAATACCAGGTGATGATGTTCCAGACGATCGCGCCGACCAGCGCGGCGAACAACACGCGCAGCCCCTGATCGCCCATGGGGGTGTCGATGATGCCGGTCGCGACGGTCAGGGCGACCCCGGTCGACAGCAGCGCACCGACAATGTTCATCACCACGGCCATGATCAAGGCCACTCTGGGCGGCAGGGCACGAGTCGAGATGGCGATCGCGATCGCGTTGGACGAGTCGTGGAACCCGTTGGTGTAGTTGAAGACCAGGGCAAGGAGAATGACTGCGACGAGCGCGGCGGTCACGCTCAGGACTCCTTGAGCGCAATCGTCTGGACCACGTCGGCCACATGCTCGAAGGCGTCGGCCGCTGCCTCCATCTGATCGATGACCTCCTTGAGCTTGATCATCTGCACCGGGTCGACGCCGTCGTTGAAGAGTTCCGCAAGCAACGACCGATACACCGTGTCGGCCTGGTTCTCCAGATCATTGACGGTGATCCAGTATTCCTCGACGCCCTTCATCGTGCGCAGCTTCGGCATGACGTCGACGGTGAGCGCGGCGGCCTCCTTCAACAGGCTCACCTGCTTCCAGACGGCATCCGGCAGCGAGTCGACGCGATAGAGGACGGTCAGCTCCGCGGCGTCGTCGAACGCGTCGAGCACGTCGTCCATGCGCCCGGCGAGGCGTGCGATGTCCTCACGATCGAAGGGGGTGATGAACGACGTGTTCAGGGCCTGCATGATCTCGTGCGTCACGTCGTCACCCGCGTGCTCCACCTCCTTGATCTGGGCGGCGACCCGTGGCCGGTCCGAGAGCGGAAGCGCGATGAACTCCTCCATGAGCTTCGCTCCGGCCAGGGTATTGCCCGCGGCCTTGGAGAAAAGGTCGTAGAAGCGGTTGTCACGTGGCATGAGACCCATCGTTCGGCTTCGATCCTGGTAGGCGTCCGGCCGCCCCTCGTGAAGGTGACCGTGCATCAGGATATGGGAGGCACAGCGCGGGTGGCCGCCGGGAGCCCGCCGTTTACCTCCCGTTCACCCGGACGCCACCAGACGTCCAATTCGTCCCGCCGGACGCCCTGCCCGTGGTCGCGGACCCGCGCCGCGGAAGGTTTGGAGCCGATCCCGTGTTGCCCAAGGCATGAATGTCGACATCTGGTCGGACATCGCATGCCCGTGGTGCTTCATCGGCA
>CAYPQR010000174.1:0-6571 GCA_964412865.1 uncultured Intrasporangiaceae bacterium | reverse complement strand
ATCTGCGCAA
This sequence comes from uncultured Intrasporangiaceae bacterium, assembly GCA_964412865.1. Lineage (GTDB taxonomy): Bacteria > Actinomycetota > Actinomycetes > Actinomycetales > Dermatophilaceae > Leekyejoonella. The sequence continues at coordinate 6,561 of CAYPQR010000174.1, read as the reverse complement.
GCAGATCAAGGGCGCGAACCTTCCCGCACCCCGGGCGATCCTGGCCGCCGCAGTCGAGGGCGCGCAGGTCGACATCGACACGGCCCTGCAGATCGAGTCCCGGTATCTCGTCGAACTGGTGACCGGCCAGGTCGCGAAGAACATGATCACCGCGTTCTTCTTCAACCTGCAGCACATCAATGCCGGAGGCAGCCGCCCGGAGGGTTTCGAACGGTTCGTCGCCAAGAAGGTCGCCGTGCTGGGCGCGGGGATGATGGGCGCCGGCATCGCCTACGTGTGCGCCAAGGGCGGCATGGACGTCGTGTTGAAGGACGTGTCGCTGGAGGCCGCCGAGCGCGGCAGGGGCTACTCGAAGGGGCTGCTCGACAAGGCGGTCTCGCGAGGTCGCTCGACCCAGGAGCAGGCCGACGCGCTGCTCGCCAAGATCACGCCGAGCGCGGACGTCGCCGACCTGGCCGGATGTGACCTGGTCATCGAGGCGGTATTCGAGAGCGTCGAGTTGAAGCACAAGGTGTTCCAGGAGCTCGAGGACGTCGTTGCAGCGGATGCCGTGCTGGGGTCCAACACCTCGTCGCTGCCGATCACGGGTCTCGCCGAGGGCGTGAAGCGGCAGGAGGACTTCATCGGGCTGCACTTCTTCTCGCCCGTCGACAAGATGCCGTTGCTCGAGATCATCGCGGGGGAGAAGACCAGCGACCAGACACTCGCCAAGGCGTTCGACGTCGCCCAGCAGATCGGCAAGACGCCGATCGTGGTCAACGACTCCCGGGGTTTCTTCACCAGCCGGGTGATCGGCACGTTCCTCAACGAGGCGATCGCGATGGTCGGGGAGGGCGTGCATCCGTCATCCGTGGAGCAGGCGGGCCTGCAGGCGGGTTATCCGGCGGCACCGCTGCAACTGTGCGACGAGCTCAACCTCACGCTGATGAGCAAGATCGCCAAGGAGACCAAGGAGGGTCTGGTCGCCGACGGGCATGCCGATCGCTACCAGGAGCACCCGGCGACGGCCATCGTCGACCGGATGATCGAGGAGTTCGACCGCAAGGGCAAGCTGGCGGGCGCCGGCTTCTACGATTACGAGGACGGCAAGCGCACGCAGCTGTGGCCCGGCCTGATCGAGCACTTCGGGGGCGCGACCGAACAGCCCATGGCGGACATGCAGGAGCGCATGCTCTTCGCCGAGGCACTCGAGACGGTCAAGTGCTTCGACGAGGGCGTGCTGCGCAGTGTGCCGGACGCCAACATCGGGTCGATCTTCGGCATCGGCTTCCCGGCATGGACCGGTGGTGTCGTGCAATACATGAACGGCTATGACGGTGGGCTCGCCGGATTCGTGGCGCGGGCGCGTGAACTCGCGGCGACGTATGGCGAGCGGTTCGAGCCGCCCGCATCGCTGGTGGCCAAGGCTGAGGCAGGCGAGATCTTCGAGTAGTTCTCCCGCCCGGCCGGTTCGCCCGGGTCGCGCAGTCTCGGACTGCGGGGCCCGGGCGAGTTCATGCCAGGCGGCGACCGGTACCGCATCGGTCGACAGAAGCCATGTCGAGCCCGCCCGAAGGTCTCGGCCGGGTTGCAGTTCCCTGCAAATTGCCTGAAAATTCTTGTCGCATCATTGCCATGGTGTGAGAATTTTACTTATGGCGGTTGAGCCGAAAAAAATTAACCTCGGCGCCGAAAACCTCTCCGACGACGTCGTCCTCATGATCCGTCGCATGCTTCCCTCACTGCGACCGGCGGAGCGACGAGTCGGCCGGGCCCTGCTCGCAGATGCTTCCGGAGCTCCTGAGGAGACCATCGACCAGCTGGCGGGGCGGGCCGGAACCTCTGCCGCGACCGTCACGCGGTTCTGCCGAACCATCGGGCTCTCCGGGTTCCGTCAACTGCGAACGCAGCTCGCGATCGCCTCCGAGAAGCGGGACGGGATCGATACCCTCGTCGGATCCGACCTCGGCGGCGACGACGATCTGGCCGGCGTCGTGGTCAAATTCGCGCTCACCGACGCCCGCGCGATCCACGACACGATCGCCCAGCTCGACCTGGCTCAGCTCGCCGACATCATCGGCAAACTGCGGAAGGCGCGCCGGATCGATCTCTACGGTGCGGGGGCGAGCTACCTCGTGGCGCTCGATCTGCAGCAGAAGCTGTGCCGTATCGGCCGCGTCGCCTACGCCTGGAGCGACACGCACATGGCGCGCACGGGCGCGGCCATTCTCCGGCCCGGCGACGTCGCCATCGCATTTTCGAAGTCCGGCGAGACGCCGGAGACCATCCGCCCGCTGCGCGTCGCCAAGGAGCACGGCGCCCACACGATCGCTGTGACCAGCTATCCGCGATCGGCGATCGCCCGCGTCGCGAACACCGTGATGTGCACGGCGTCGGATGAGGTGCCCCTGCCCTCGGCGCCGACCTCCAGCCGGATGGCCCAACTCGCGATCGTGGACTGCGTCTTCGCCGGCCTCGCGCACAGCACACTCGGTGAGTGCCGCGTCGCACTGAGCGAGACCTACCACGCCACCCACAGGGACTTCGATGAGTGACACGACCCCGAGCATCACCGCCCGTCGACACACGGACGCAGGCAGCTCCCACTACGAACCGTCGCGACGTGCGGCGGCACCGACCGTCGTCATACGCGACGGATCCGACAAGGCGTGCGCATGAGCACGCGCAAACGCAAGGAGTCCGCATGAACAGGAAGTCTCGACGTGGCCTCGGGCTCGTCGCGATCGCCGCCGGCGCGACGATGGTGGTTGCAGGGTGTAGTTCGAGCAACTCCTCCGCGACGTCGTCCGGCGGTGCATCCGGCGCCGGTGCGAAGCCCGCGACCATCAAGATCATCACCTGGGTCAATCCGCCCGCGGTCAAGGCATTCAAACAGATCAACGCCGAGTTCCAGAAGAAGTATCCGAACATCACGGTGAAGTTCTCGACGGCCGAGGACGTCAACGGCCCCTATGCAACGCTGCTGCGCACCGCGGTGTCCTCCGGCAGCGCCGACATCGTGATGACCAATCAACAGATGCAGCCGTTCCCCTTGAACCCGACCCGCAAGAACATGAATTCGGAGCAGTACTGGGCGACTCAGGGAGTCTTTCTGCCACTCAACGGCCAGCCGGCGCTGGCGCATCTACAGCCCGCCGCCAAGAAGGCGATGACGTATGACGGCAAGGTGCAGGGCATGCTGACGGGGCACTACGACTGGATCGTCTTCTACAACAAGGCGACGTTCGCGAAGTACGGCCTCGAGCCGCCGAAGACCTACAGCCAGTTCCTGAAGGTCTGCGACACCCTGAAGTCGCATGGTGTGACACCCATCTGGCTGGGCAGTGGCGGCGCACCCCAGTATGTCGGTGACTTCCTGACGACCCCGTTGATGGGTGAGATCTGGGCGCCTCACGTGCCGGGCAAGAATCTGGCCCAGGCGCTGGAGAAGGGCAAGACGAAGTGGACCGACCCACAGTTCACCAAGGCCCTGACCCGGGAGAAGAAGATCGCGACATACCTCGAACCCAACTACACCGGCGAGCGGTGGCAGGGTATGCCGACGGCGTTCGCCGGTGGTAAGGCGGCGATGCTGCTCGACGGGTCGTGGGACCTGGCGAGCATCCACAAGGCCAACCCGAAGCTGAAGGTCGGCTCGTTCCCGCTGCCCGGCAGTGACAACGCTGCGGACAACCAGCCGATCTACGCCAACGACCTGTGGATCTCGATCCTGAAGAAGCCCGTGTCGTCGGATCCTGCGGTCAAGGCGGCGTCCCTGAAATGGCTTAATTTCTTCGCGAGTTCGCCGATCTACAAGCAGTATGTGGACACGACCGGCATCTCGGCCAGCATCCCGGGCACCTACAGCAGCTTCAGCGCGAACGTCCTGGGCAAGTACTTCACGAGCGGGACCGACCTCACCACGGTGATGCCGACGCTGGGTGCGAACCAGGGCTACTGGGATCTGCAGGCGAACTGGCCGACAGCGCAGATCAACTTCCTCTCCGGGAAGTCGAGCGCGAGTGAGGTGCAGCAGAACTACGCCAAAGACTGGAAGTAATGAGCCGCGAGGTGGGTGAGAACCGGCGGTCGGGCGCCGCGAGCCCGGTCACGGCGCCGGATCCGCCGGGCACGCATACCTCCACGCCGGATGCCGTCGACGAGGCGGTCCGGAGGGTGACGGCACGCCGACACCCGGCGCCCGCGCGGCTCCTTTCGGTGCGCTCCAGGTGGGCCATGTGGAGCGCATTCGCGGTGGCGATCGCGGTCTACCTGGTGTTCGCGGTCGCTCCGACCCTGGGCAACATCGCACTCTCTCTCACGAACTACACCGGACTGCCGGGCAGCCCGACCGATTTCCTCGGGGTGTCCAACTACGTGCAGTTGGTGACGACACAGCTGCCCGGCTTCAAGAACAGCCTGATCGTGACCGTGATCTTCGTGGTCGGTGTGACGGTGGTGCAGAACGCCGTCGGCATGGCTCTCGCACACCGACTGCAGAAGAACAGCCGCCACGCCGGCCTGTTGCGCGTCCTGGTGTTCCTGCCGATCGTCCTCGGGGTGACGGTGGTCGGACTGATCTGGCTGCTGATGATGGATCCGTCCTCCGGTCCGATCGCGATCGCGCTCGGGCACTTCGGCGTCCACTCCGCGTTCTTCGGTTCCTCGGACATGGCGTTGCCCATGGTGATCATCGTGCAGATCTGGCAGAACCTCGGATTCACCACGATCGTGTTCATCGGTGGTCTCAACGCGATTCCCGAGGAGATCTACGACGCAGCAAGCATCGACGGGGTGGGTGCCTGGCGGCGCTTCGCCAACGTCACGTTTCCGCTGATGGCGCCGTCCGTCACCTCCAACGTCCTGCTGGCTGTCGTCGGCTCCTTCACGACCTACAACCTGATCTATGTCCTGACGGCCGGACAGTTCAACACCGACACGCTGGGCATGCTGTCCTTCAACTCCGCGTTCGGGCTGTCGGCCGACGTGGGCTACGGGGCTGCAGTGAGCGTCGTGCTCTTCGTGCTCACGCTGATCGTCGCACTGCCCCTGCTGGGCTGGTTGCGCCATCGCGAGAGGGTGCTCTACGCATGACTCAGCCGGTATCGCCACGCACGAGACGCGCGGTCCACAAGAGCCGTCGCGCGCTGACCGGGGTCATCATCCTCCTGGTCTTCGCCATCCCGCTGGCCTACGTGATCATGATCTCGCTCGAGTCGAAACACCACTTCCTGGTCAGTCCCCTCGAGCCGCCGACGCACCCCGACTTCGGCAACTTCGGTCAGGCCTGGAGCCAGGCGAATCTGGGGACGGAACTGTCGAACACGATCATCTATTCAGTGGTTGCCGCGCTGATCTCCACGGTGCTCGCGATGTTCATCGCGGTGCCCCTCGCGAGGTCGATGGTTCGCTTCTCGCGCATGTGGTACACGTTCGTCGTCGTGGGAGTCTTCCTGCCGTTCGCGGCGATCCCGCTGTTCGTCGAGTCGCAGTATCTGCACCTCTACAACAACCGGATCGGCTACATCCTGCTGCACATCGAGACGGGGATGCCGCTCGGAGTCATCCTGATCAGCGCGTTCATGTTCTCCGTCCCGAGGGAGATCGACGAGGCCGCCTGGCTGGACGGTGCGGGCTACTTCCGGTATCTGTGGCGCATCATCACTCCGCTGATCTGGCCGAGCCTGTTCATCACCTTCCTGTATGCGCTGCTGGGTGTCTGGAACGACATCATCGGCCCGGTGATCTTCCTCTCGGATCCGGGCCTGTTCCCCGTGACGCGCGGAATCTTCAGCTTCTACGGCCAGAACGAGAGTGCATGGACCGTGCTGGGCGCAGCCGTCATCCTTGTCAGTCTGCCGGTCGTGATCCTCTTCGCCTTCACCCAGCGGTATCTCATGCACGCCACCACCGGGGAGGCGGTCAAGGGATAGCCGTTCGAGCCTACTTGAGTTGCGAGGAACTGAGGCCGAGCAGCCGTCGTGCCACGACGAGCAGCTGGATCTGTTGCGTGCCCTCGAAGATGTCGAGGATCTTGGCGTCGCGGGCCCACTTCTCCAGGAGTTCGGATTCGGCGTATCCCGTGGCGCCGCACAGCTCCACACAGGCGAGCGCGACGTCGACGCAAGTGCGACCCGCCTTCGCCTTGGCCATCGAGGCCTGCATCGAGTTGGGTCTGCCGTTGTCCGCCATCCAGGCGGCGCGGAGGGTGAGCAGATAGGCGGCCTCGTAGTCGGCCTCGAGCTGCAGCAGACGTGCTGCGGCATGGGCCTGGGCGTTGAGCGGACGGTCCGGATCCGCCCGGATGCCGACGTCGTTCAGCAAAATGGTCGTGAGGTCGAGACAGGCGCGCGTCAGCCCGACGGCCATCGACGCGACGAGCGGTCTGGTGTTGTCGAAGGTCTGCATGGCACCGCCGAACCCGCCTTCGGTGCGGATCTGCGGGTCGCCGAGCAGGTCACGTGACGGCACCCGACAGTCGCGCAGCACGAAGGCCGCAGTGTCGGATGCGCGGATGCCGAGTTTGTGCTCGAGGCGGACGAGTTCGAGGCCCGGGTTGGAACGCTCGACGACGAACGACTT
>CAYPQR010000173.1:0-6582 GCA_964412865.1 uncultured Intrasporangiaceae bacterium | reverse complement strand
AGCGAGCCCCTGGGCGAGCGTATCGAGACCTCGCACGGTGTGTGGCCAAGCCGGTTGGCAGCGCATCTTGCGAGGTTTCGACTCGGGCTCGCGCTGGGCGCTCGCCCGGCTCAACCAGCGCGGGGGCTACACCCTTCGTCAGCGGCCGCTTCTCATTGGCCGCTTCCTCGTGCTCCGCTGCGGGCGGATGCCTCCTTCGTCGGCCTCCACCCTCCGCTACACCCTTCGTCAGCGGCCGCGCATGGCGCGGCGATCGGGCCGCGGCGCGTTCCGCGGATCCATACCCTTCGGGATCGGCGCCTTGGCGCCGCCGAGGGCGCGCAGCCGCTTGGTCACGGCCTCGACCTCGGCCTTGGTGAGCTTCTTGTCGAGCTTGTTCATCGTCTTGGTCAGCCGGGAGACCTGCACCGTGCCCTCACCGTGGCCCACCCGCATCACGTGCACGGGAACCTCCGGCCCGGCGACACGCTCGACCCGCTTGCGCTCCGACTCCAGCAGCCGCGCCGTCGAACCCTTCGGCCCCTCGCCGACGAGCACGACACCCGCGCGCCCGACCGCACGGAACACCATCGACGCCTGACCCATCTCCTTCAGGCTGCGGGCTCGTCCACCATCCGCGGCCACCGGCTCCTGCTCATAGCGCCAGCCCTTCTTCAGCGCCCCCATGGCCGCACTGGTCGCGCCGGGCTGCCCCTCCAGCGCCGCATACGCCGAATGCTCCGCCAGCCTGCCGAAGACGATCAGGGTCGCCAGCACCCCGAACATGACGCCGAGGATCGCCGTGTAGATCGGGTGACCGACCAGGAAGCCGACGATGACGAAGACCGCCAGCACGACGATGAACGTCGCGGCGAGATAGAGCGGAACCCGCGGGTTCTGCTTGCGGGCATTCTGATAGAGCGTCTTGAACTGGTCGAAGCGCTCGACGATCTTGCCGGTCCTCTTCGGCTTGGTGGGCTTCTGCTGCGCGGAGTCCTTGGAACGAGCCATAACCTCTAGGATACGTCGCTCAGGCGAGACTCCACGAGCGACGCCGCCTCCTGCCGGGCGGGCGAACTCGCAGCGGCCGCGAGATGCGCCAGATTCTCCGGCAACTCCTTCCCGGAGCGCTTCATCGCCTGTGCGTACAGGCGCCCCGCCCGGTAGGACGAACGCACCAGCGGACCGCTCATGACGCCCTTGAAGCCGACCTCCTCCGCGACGTCCGACCAGTGCACGAACTCCGTCGGCTTCACCCACCGGTCGATCGGGTGATGCAGGGGAGAGGGGCGCAGATACTGGGTGATCGTCAGCAGGTCGGTGCCCGCGTCGTGCAGGGCGCGGATGGCCTCCTCGACCTCGTGATCCTCCTCGCCCATCCCGAGGATCAGGTTGGACTTGGTGACCAGCCCGGCCTCCTTGCCCATGGTGATGACGTCCAGCGAGCGCTGGTAGCGGAACCCCGGGCGGATCCGTTTGAAGATGCGCGGCACGGTCTCGACATTGTGCGCGAACACCTCGGGCCGGGCGTCAATGACCTGGCCGACAAGCTCCGGCTTGCCGTTGAAGTCGGGGATGAGGATCTCGACGCCCGTGCCGGGGTTCAGCTCGTGCACCTGACGGACCGTTTCGGCATACAGCCAGGCGCCGCCATCGTCCAGGTCGTCCCGAGCGACACCGGTGATCGTCGAGTAGCGCAACTGCATCCGCCGCACCGACTCGGCGACCTTGCGGGGCTCCTCCCGGTCGAGCGGGGCGGGCCGCCCCGTGCCGATCTGGCAGAAGTCGCAACGCCTCGTGCACTGCTCGCCACCGATCAGGAAGGTGGCCTCGCGGTCCTCCCAACACTCGAAGATGTTGGGGCAGCCGGCCTCCTGGCACACCGTGTGCAGCCCCTCGGACTTCACCATCGAGTGCAGGGAGGTGTAGGCCGGACCCATCTTGGCAGTCGTGCGGATCCAGCTCGGCTTGCGCTCGATCGGCGTCTGCGAGTTGCGCGCTTCCACGCGCAGCATGCGACGTCCCTCGGGTGCGACGGTCACGATGTGGCTCCTTCGTGGCTGACTCGCGTGGGCCCGCCGACCCACGGCGCTGTGGACCCGGCCAGCGTACGCCGGGCATGGGAACGGCCCCCGGAGAGGACCATCGTGTGAGAGACGCAGGCTCGCCGGCGTCCGGGTGGGCCGCCGCGCGGCGGGCGACAGGGCAGACTCGGCACGACTCAGCCGAGGATCTCGGACAGGCGCTTCTCGACGAACGGGAGCACCTCGGCGACCGCCACGTCGCGGCCCAACTCGTCGCTCAGCGACGTCACACCGGCGTCGGCGATGCCGCACGGGACGATGACCTGTGCCCACGAGAGGTCGCAGTCGCAATTGAGGGCGAAACCGTGCATGGTGACGCCCTGGCTGACACGGATGCCGATCTGACCGATCTTGCGTTCGGGCCGGTCGCCGGTGGCCTCCAGCCACACGCCGCTGCGGCCCTCCACGCGGCCGGTCGCGACGCCGAGGTCACCGCATACGTCGATCATCATCTGCTCCAGGCGGCGGACGTAGGCGACGACATCGATCGGGTCGGGCAGTTTGAGGATCGGGTAGCCCACCAGCTGGCCGGGGCCGTGCCAGGTGATCTTGCCGCCGCGGTCGACGTCGATGACCGGTGTGCCGTCGAACGGCCGCTCGTGCGGTTCGGTGCGTTTGCCCGCCGTATAGACGCGGGCGTGCTCCAGCAGCAGGGTCGTGTCGGGCGACTCGCCGGACACGACGGAGGCGTGGATCCGGCGCTGGGTGTCCCAGGCCTGCTGGTAGTCGACGAAGTCGGGGTCGAAGCCGAGGTGCTCTACACGCATGCCTTGCAGCGTACGCCGCTGCGCCGAACGCCCCGACACGCGAAAGTGACCGATCGGTATTCCGCGCCACCGCACCTATGTTGACATGATCAACGTTGACCGGCACCGCGCCGGGGCGCACGCTCGGCTCATGACGACACCAACGACAACCGAGCCGCCGTTCATCGCACCGGCCGGCCTGGCCGGAGTCTCGGTCACCGACACCACCATCGGCGACGTGCGCGGAGCGGAAGGCTTCTTTCACTACCGGCAGTACGACGCGACCCAGCTGGCGCGGCATCGCAGCCTCGAGGACGTCTGGCACCTGCTGGTCCACGGCGAACTGCCCGACGCGGTGCGTGCGAGGGAGTGGCGGCGGCAGGTCGCCGAGGCCGCCGATCTGCCGCCACGCGTGCGTAGCGACCTGGTGCGCATCATGGGCGGGGCACGGGGAGGTGCTCCGCTCGACGTGCTGCGCACCGCCGTGTCGGCATACGGCTGTCTCACCGGCGCGCGGCCACTCTGGGATTCTGACGAGGAGGAACGCCGCAGTGACGCACTGCGAACCGCCGCCGCCGTGCCGTGGATGGTCGCGGCGGCCCATGCGCTGGCGCATGGTGAGCGGCCGAGGGCACCGCGATCGGACCTGAGCTATGTCGCGGGCTACCTGTGGATGCTGACCGGCGTGGAGCCGGCCGCGCAGCAGGTGAGCGCTCTGAGCCGTTACCTGTGCCTCACGATGGACCACGGGCTCAACGCGTCGACTTTCACGGCCAGGGTGATCGCCTCGACCGGGGCGGATCTGCCGGCCTGCGTCGTCGGTGCCATCGGCGCCCTGTCCGGCCCGTTGCACGGAGGCGCCCCCAGCCGCGCACTCGACGCGCTCGACGAGATCGGCAGTGCCGACCGAGCCGGCGACTGGGTGCGCGCACAGCTCGCCTCCGGGGACCGGATCATGGGCTTCGGACACGCCGTGTATCGGGGTGTCGACCCGCGGTCGGAGCTGCTGAAACAGACTGCGGTACAGATGGATACGTCGCTCGCTCGGCTGGCCGTCGACGTCGAGGATCGGGTCGTCGAGGCGCTCGCCGAAGCCAAGCCGGGCCGCCCCCTGCGGGCCAACGTCGAATACTATGCCGGTGTCGTCATGGACGCGTGCGGCATACCACGCGAGATGTTCACCTCGACCTTCGCGTGCAGCCGCGCCATCGGCTGGACGGTGCACATCCTGGAGCAGGCGCGAGGTCGCAAGATCTTCCGGCCGAGCTCCCGTTACGTCGGCCCGCATCCACCGGCTCCCTTGCCCTGAGCAAGAATTCAGGGTTCGCCGGTATACACCGCCCTCGGGCGGAACCGCAACGGGTGGCCACGCTCTTCCATCACGTGGGCTGCAAGACCGGCCATCCGGGCCAGCGTGAAGACGACCTCCCCTGCGCCCTCCGGCAACCCGAGGTCGCGCGCCATGGCGGCGAGGGCGACGTCGACGTTGGGGACGACCTGGAAGCGCCGGTATACCGCAAGCGCGAGGTCGTCGACCAGGGGGACGGACGATTGCGGGCGGTCCGCGAGTCGCGCGAGCAGGCATTCCGCGCGCGGGTCGACATCGCGATAGACGATGTGGCCGAATCCCGGCGGTGGCTCTGTGAGTTCGTCGACCGCGGCCCGGACACCGACGGCCTCGGCACGGGCGAGCAACCGTTCGGCGGCCCGCGAGGCCTGGCCGTGCTTCGGCCCGGCCATCGCAGCCAGCCCCGCGCAGACGGCGTGGGCAAGTGACGCACCGGTGCTCGCAGCCGCGCGGGCGGTCAGCGAGGACGTCGCGAGCTCATGATCCGCGAGCAGGATCATCGCCTCGTGCACGATCCGCTCGTCGCGCTCATCGCACCGCTGCGTGAGAGCGCGCCAGAGGAGATGCGCGACGCCGCGGGGGACGTCCTCCGGGAGGGGACCGCCTGGGCACAACGAGTATGCCGCCGCAAGGATCAGCTGCCTCGCGCTCTCCACCTCGTCATCCGAGGCACCGTCACAGAACCGGTCATCGTCGGCGGCAAGGGCACAGGCCAGCCGGATCCGCTGCGCGACGGACGCGCGGGCGTCGGTGGCGCGGTCCACCCGGCGGGCGACATCGGTGACCCGCGGTGCGGGCCTCCACGCGGTGTGTGGCGCCTGCCAGAGCAGATCCGCTGTGGCCTCGAAGTCGGACCGCTCCGCGAGGCGTCCCGCGTCGTGCCCGCGGAAGGACAACGTGCCCGCCGGATCGAGCCGGGTGATACTGCTGTCCACGGTCAGCTCGAAGGTGCCGGTGCGGGGCCTGTGCCTGCGGCGCGCGAGCTCCAGGACCTCCGCGCCGCGGAAGCAGGATCCGTCGTGCCGGCTCGTGCCGTCGACACGTCTGAGCAGCCCGCGGCTGACATACGCGTAGACGGTGGGCACGCGCACTCCGAGCAGGTCGGCGACCTGGGCGGTGCTGAGCAGCCGGTCGGCGCCAGGGTCTGGCCTCATCGCCACACCGTAACCCCGCCTGTGGATAACTCGGTGGCGGGGACGGCCGCCGGTGGCACGGTTGACCCCATGGACACACAGATCGACGGGCGTTCGCGACTGCAGGCACCGGAGCTTTCGGGCTACACCGTGCTGCAACTGCTGGGCGCCGGCGGCAGCGGCACGGTCTGGGCGGTGCGTCGGCACGACGGTCTGCGGTTCGCCGCGAAGGTCGTGGACGGCGGCGTCGAGGATCTCGACCACGAGGCGTCGCTGCTGCAGGCGATCGAGCACGAGCATGTCGTGCGCCTGGCGGACGTGCAGACGACGGAGGCCGGTGGCCTGCGGTGCGCCGTCCTGATCACCGAGCTCGCCGAGGGAGGGTCGCTCGCCGCTGCCCTCGCCGCCCGTGATCGCCTGACTCCGGGAGAACTGGTGACGGTGCTCTGCCCGATCGCCCGGGCGCTGCACGACCTTCACGGAACCGGCCTCGTGCACGCCGACCTCAGCCCGGGCAACATCCTGATGACGGCGGACGGCAAGCCGCTCATCGCCGACCTCGGAGTCTCACGGCTGGCGGGCGTCGAAGGTGAGGAGGCGTGGGTCACGGAGGCCTGGGCCGCTCCCGAGGTGCTCGCGGGGAGACCGCCGACCGCCGCCGCCGACACGTATTCGCTCGGTGCCATCGCATGGGCCGCGCTGGTGGGCCGTCCGCCCGGGCCGGCGGCGCTGCGGGCCGACCTGACCGAGCTCGCGCCGGAACTGCCGGCCGATCTCACCGACCTGGTGACCTCCTGTCTGGCACACGATCCAGAGGCACGGCCGTCGGTCGGCGACGTCGCCCTTGCACTCTGGGAATGTGCTGCGCCCGAACCTGCACCGGTGGCAGGCTCGTTCGCCCGCAGGGCAGCGAGTCTCGACCCCGGCGCCGAGTTGACCAGGAGGATCCGGGCCGAGGCACGTGAGGACGGTGATGCGGGTGACGACGAGGACCAACCGTGGTGGCGCCTGCGGATTGTGCGCCGCGTGGCCGTCGCCGGCGCGATCATCGGCGTCGTGTGCGGCGGCGCCGTAGCGGTGGGGCCGTCCGCGGTCGCCTGGGCGACCGGGTCCTCCGCGTCGCGCACCGATGCCCAGCGGCACGGTGCGGCGCCGGCGGCGACCAGCCGCCCGGCGGACGGCGGCGATTCGAGCACCGACGGCTCCGCGGACCGGCATGCCGTGCCTTCCGTGCCTTCCGTGCCTTCCGAGCCCGTCCGGCTCGTCCAACGACTGGTGCATGCGAGGGCGCT
>CAYPQR010000172.1:0-6609 GCA_964412865.1 uncultured Intrasporangiaceae bacterium | reverse complement strand
TATGTCGACTCGATGTCGGAGGAGGCCAAGAAGAAGGAGCAGGGCCAGGACTCGCTGTTCGCGGGCTTCGGCGACGAGCAGGGGATCGAGCTGGCCGCCCTGCCGGCCATCCCGGACATCAGCTGGGACAAGCAGACGCGGCTCGCGTTCGAGCGCGACATGCTCGGGCTCTACGTCTCGGATCACCCGCTGCTCGGCATCGAGCACATCCTGGCCCAGCACGCCGACATCTCGATAGCCCGGCTGCAAGGTGATGACGCGCCGAAGGACGGTGCGGTGGTCACCATCGCCGGACTGATCACCGGGCTGCAACTCAAGCGCAACAAGCGCGGCGAACTGTGGGCGATCGCGACGATCGAGGATCTCGAGGGGTCGATCGACGTGCTGTTCTTCTCCAAGATGTATCTCACCGTCTCGACGATGCTCAGCCAGGACGTCGTATGCGTCGTCAAGGGTCGCGTGATGAGCCGGGACGACAGCGTCTCGCTGTCGGCGCTCGACCTGAAACTGCCCGAACTGGACGGTGACGTGCGTGGTCCCGTCGTGCTGACGATGCCGCTGGTGCGCGCGACGACCGGGATGGCGACCAGGCTCAAGGGCGTCCTCGGCGAGCATCCCGGGGCGACGGAGGTGCAGTTGAAACTCACGCAGCCTGGCCGCACGGTGACGGTGCGGCTGGACGACGGCTTGCGCGTGACGGCGTCACCGGCACTGTTCGGCGATCTGAAGGCGCTGCTGGGGCCCTCGTGTCTGGTATGACACGCCGCCGCCTCCACCCTAGGCTTGACCGTGCGGACGCCTCAGGTCGGCAAATGCCTGCCGCGACCCATCGACCGGAGCCTGCGAAGGGACGACTTCGTGGGGCGACCAGCAGGAGGTAGGAGATGCCCCACGTCGTCAGCCGGCGCCAGGCACTCGGGCTGAGCGGCGCGGCGGCCGTCTCGGCCATGATCGCCGCCTGCAGCGGCAATACCGGTCCGGACACCAACAGCACCACCGCAGCCGACGGTAAGCCGGCGCTCTCGCAGTGGTATCACCAATACGGCGAGAAGGGCGCGAAGGCGGCCGTGAAGCGCTACGTCGCCGCATACCGGCCCGCCACCGTGACGGTGCGCTGGATCTCCGGCGACTACGACCACAAGGCGGCGGCCGCGCTGGTCACCGGCTCCGGGCCGGACGTCTTCGAATACGCCAACGGCCCGACGATCGACATGATCACCGGCAAGCAGGTCGTCCCGGTCACCGAACTGCTCGGAGCGGCGCGGTCGGACTTCAACGCGGCACTGCTGGAGCGGATGACCTATCAGGGCAAGCTCTACGGCATCCCGCAGGTCATCGACATGCAGATGTTCGTCTACCGCAAGAGCATGCTCGAGAAGGCCAAGGTGAAGCCGCCCGAGACGTTCGACGAGTTGATCGCGGCGGCCGGGAAATTGACCAAGGGAAACGTGAAGGGGCTGTTCCTCGGCAACGACGGCGGCGCGGAGACCATCGGCGGCCCCGTGCTGTGGTCCAGTGGCCACGACTACCTCACCGCGCAGGACGAGCCCGACTTCAACAACGACGACGTCATCAAGGCCCTGAAGAAGCTGCACAAGCTGTTCCAGTCAGGGCACCTACTGCTCGGGGCCCCGGCCGACTGGTCCGATCCCAGCGCCATCATCCACGGCCTCACGGCCATCCAGTGGACCGGTTTGTGGGCGCTGCCGCGACTTCAGGACGCCTTCGGTGACGACATCGGCGTGCTTCCGTTCCCGTCGATCAACTCCGGCGAACCCTCCGTGCCCGTCGGCGCATACGCCTCGTGCGTCAGTGCGCGCGCGAGCAATGTCGACGCGGCGAAGGCCCTCGTCAAGTGGTTGTGGGTGGGCAGGACGAGCGATCAGCTGGACTTCGCGCAGAGCTACGGCTTCCACGTGCCGTCGCGCAAGAGTCTCATCACCAAGGCGACCGACCTGCAGAAGGGTCAGGCGGCCAAGGCGGTGGCCATGCTGCAGAAGTACGGGCACCCGCAGTCACCGCTGCTGTGGACTCCTGCGTCGGCGGCGTCGTACAACGACGCGGTCGGCAAGATCATCCGCTCCGGCGCCGACCCCTCGTCGACGCTGTCCGGCGTGCAGGGCACGGTCACCAGCGAGTTGAAGCGCTTCAGCGGCTCCTGAACGGCCCGGTGCGGCCGGGGCCCTCCCGAGCGGCATCACCGGTGTCGGGCGGGAGATGGTGCGGGCGCTACCGTGGCGCTTGTGACTTCGACGCGCCCCGCCCCGATCGCCGCACGGAGCCCCCGGGTGCGTGAGCACCACGGTGACCGGTTCATCGACCCGTACGCCTGGATGAGTGACGCGGACGACCCCGCAGTCATCCGGCATCTGGAGGCGGAGAACGCTCACGCCGACGACCGGCTCGCGCACAGCCGGCCCCTGGCGGACCGGGTGTTCGCAGAGATGCGCTCGCACATCCGCGAGACGGACATCACGGTGCCGGTGAAGATGGGTGGCTGGTGGTACTACTCGCGCACGTCGCAGGGCGAGCAGTATCCGGTGCACTGCCGGGTGGCCGCCGCCGGGGATCCGCGCCCGACCCCGCAGCCCGGCGAGGCACTGCCCGGGGAACAGATCCTGATCGACGTCAACGAGCAGGCTCGTGGCTGCGAGTTCTATCAGCTGGGCGGGCTGGCGATCAGCCGAGATGGGCAGCGGATGGCGGTGCTCTATGACGTTCGCGGCGACGAACGGTATGCCCTGCAGGTGCGCGACCTCGAAGACGGCACGATCATCGACGAGGCCGTCACCCGGGCCGGATACGGCCTGGTCTGGTCCTGGTCGGGTGAGTACCTGTTCTACACCCGGTCGGACGATGCGTGGCGCCAGCATCAGGTGTGGCGCCATCGGATCGGATCGTCGCAGGACGAGGACGAACTGGTGCTGCAGGAGGACGACCCGACGTTCAACCTGGGCATCGAGGAATCGAGCGACGAGCACTGGCTGGTGGCGCAGTCCGCCTCGTCGACGACGGGGGAGAGCTGGCTGTTGCCGCTCGACGACCCGACCGCCGCGCCGCGATCCGTGCACCCCCGGGAGCACGGCCTCGACTACAGCGTCGATGTCGACGGAGACCGGATCCTGCTGGTACACAACGGGTCACAGGTCGATTTCGAGCTCGCGTGCGCTCCCCTCGACAGCACGGGACGTGCGTCGTGGGTGTCCGTGCTGACACCGGGTGAGGGCGAGCGCGTGCTCGAGGTCCAGGCGTTCGAGAGCTTCGTCGCGGTGGGTATGCGCAGCGGCGGTGTGCCCACCGTGCGCATCCTGCCCAAGGACGACGCCGGGAACTTCTCTGCTCCCCGTGGGACTGCACTCGACGGGGACGCCACCTCCGTGGGCATCGGTGACAATCCCGAATACGACTCTGACACGGTGCAACTCACCCTCGAGTCATACCTCACTCCGCACACGGTCTATGACCTGCACGTGGCGACCGGCCGGCTGACGACGCTCAAGCAGCGGGTGGTGCCGGGGTTCGACGCCGACCGGTACGTCGAGTCGCGGGTGTGGGTGTCCGGTGAGGACGGAGCGCAGGTGCCCCTGTCCATCGTGCGTCTGCGCAGCCTCACGGCCGACGGCACCAATGCGGGGCACCTCACCGGCTACGGCTCGTATGAGGTGAGCCTCGATCCGAGCTTCTCGGTCCGGCGGCTGTCGATGCTGGACAGGGGCGTCGTATGCGCAGTGGCGCACGTGCGTGGTGGGGGAGAGCTCGGCCGCCGCTGGTACGACGACGGCAAGCTGCTGGCGAAGAAGCACACCTTCACCGACTTCGCGGCATGCGGTCAACACCTGATCGACAGCGGTTGGGTGGCGTCGGACCGGCTTGCCGCAGAGGGAGGCTCGGCAGGTGGTCTGCTCATCGGCGCCACGATGAACCTGCGTCCCGAGTTGTTCCGCGCGGTCCACGCCGCGGTGCCGTTCGTCGACGCCCTGACCACCATCCTCGACCCGTCGTTGCCGCTCACCGTCGGAGAGTGGGAGGAGTGGGGCAACCCGCTCGAGTCACCCGAGGTGTATGCCTACATGAAGAGCTACACGCCGTACGAGAACGTGCGCCCGGTGCCGTATCCGGCCGTGCTCGCGACCACGAGCCTGAACGACACGCGGGTGATGTTCGCCGAGCCGGCCAAGTGGGTGCAGGTGTTGCGCTCCACCGTGACGAGCGACCTGGAAAAGCGGCCGATCCTGCTCAAGACCGAGATGGTCGCGGGGCACGGCGGACGCAGCGGCCGATACGATGCCTGGCGGCAGCAGGCGACCGAGACGGCATTCCTGCTCGATCAGATCGGCGCGTGCGACCCGCGATGAGGGGTCAGTGGGTCACCACCACGGGGCACTGCGCGTGGCTGAGCAGGCCCCGGGCGACGCGCCCGAGATGCAGGCCCTCGAAGCCGCCGTCCCCGCGTGTGCCGAGCACCACGAGGTCGCTGTTTTGTGACTCGTCGACCAGGGTGCGGGTGGGGTTGGCCTGGAACACCTCGGTGCGCACCTTGACGTCCGGGTGTGACGCGCACTCCTTGGCGATCCGCTCCTCGACGAAGTCTCGGCAGCGCTTCGCATAGGCGTCCCAGTCGGCCGCCCCGAGGTTGGGGTCCTGCGCGTCACGCGGCTGCCAGGCATGCACGGCGAAGACCTCGCTGCCGCTTCGTTCGGCCTCCTTGAACGCCCAGTCGAGGGCGCGGGCCGACTGGTCGGAGTGGTCGATGCCGACGGTGATGCGGTGGAATGCGCTCTCGTCGTCGCGGGGGTTGCGCACGACGGCGACCGGGCACGAGGCGTGGCCGGCCACCTGGTGTGCGGTCTCACCGATGGAGGAGACGCGCAGCAGACTGTCGCCGTGCGCGCCCACGACGATCAGGCTGGCGAGGCTGCTCGCCCGCACCATGGCCGCCGCCGGGAACTTGTTGGTCAGCCCGGTGGTGACCTGGATCATCCGGTCGCGCAACTGGATGCGGTTGCGGGCGCGGTTGAGGACGCGCTCGCCGGAGCGCTTGAAGTGGTCTTGGTCGGCGCCCATACCGAACGCCCAATCGGGGCGGTCCGGGCTGAAGCCGTGCAGGAGGTGGATGGGGGACCGCGTCTGCTGCGCAAGGGTCGTCGCCCAGTCGAGCGCGATCATCGAAGCCCCGGAGGTTTCGACGCCTACGACGATGCTGCCGGGACGAAGGTTGCCTTCCATGATGGCCTTCCTACGGTCGACCTGGCGGCGGGGGCCGACGCCCTCCGTCGTCGCGGACCCCCTTTGGCCCGCATGCCTTCATGGTAGAAGGATTTCCTGGGAAGTCACTGATCGTTTGGTGGGAACTGAGCGCTCATTCGGCCCCTGATGCGCGCGGCAACGGCCTCGGCCTCACCGGCAGCATAGCGAACTCGCGGCCAGAAGAAGCCTCGCAGACCGTCGCCCTTGGTGCGCGGCACGACATGACAGTGAAGGTGGGGGACCGACTGGGAGACGACATTGTTCATCGCCACGAAGGTGCCCTGCGCGTCGCAGGCGGACGGTATGGCGGCCGCGATCGACTGCACGTGGGCGAAGAACGGCTCGAGTAGTTTTGCGGGCAGGTCGGCCAGGGTCACGAAGTGGTCACGCGGCACCACCAGGACGTGTCCCTTGAAGACCGGCCTGCGGTCGAGGAAGGCCAGCGTGGTGTCGGTCTCGTGCACGACGTGGGCGTCGGTCGTGCCCGCGACGATGTCGCAGAAGGTGCACATCGTCAGTCTCGCTCGGCCGACCGCTTGATACCGGCGAGCGTCTGTCGCATCCCGGAGAGCAGATCTTTCTCGAACGACGCCTCACCGCCCATGAAGCGGTCGATCAACCGGGTCGAGATCGAGGTGAGCCCGCGGGAGACATCCCTGCGCTGGATCAGCCGGGTCCGTGCGTCGTCCAGCGGCTCCAGTTCGAACACCCAGTGCGAGCGGTTGTCGACGATGCGGAAGCCGATGAGGTGCTGTGGCTCGTAGTCGGTGACGACGCCGCGTGTCGGCCACACCCGCCAGCCGGACCGGTTGACGTTGAGCATCCGGCTGCCGGGCCCGATCGGCCGGCGACCGAGCACCTTGCGGCACTGCGGGCTCCACTCGGGCATCCGCGTGAGGTCGCTCACGACGTCCCAGACCTCGGCGGGTGACGCGTCGATGTCGACGGATGTCTGCAGGTCCTCGGGCATCTGGCCTCCTTGGGTGTTCGGTGTGGGACGGATCCGGCGGGTCAGCGGTCCTTGCCGGGAATGCGAAGGCCGCTGTCGATCAGCCGGTGGATCAGTTCGTGTCCGCTGACCTCGAGGGCGCCGGCCGCGACGGCCTGCGGATAGCGTTCCTGCGGCACGTCGTAGTGATCGTGGTCGAACAGCCGCGGGGAGAGCCCGACCTCGCGTGCGATGCTGTGCAACTCGGCATAGGAGGTGTCACTGATCAGGTGGGACCACAGGCGTCCGCGTGCCGGCCACGACGGCGGGTCGATCAGCACGGTCACCACGCGACGGTAGCATCCCGCGCCGACGCGTCTCGGTGAGCCAGACGATGAAGCCGGCGGTGGGGAAGACGGCCCCGAGCAGGCATA
>CAYPQR010000171.1:0-6613 GCA_964412865.1 uncultured Intrasporangiaceae bacterium | reverse complement strand
CGGATGCCGAGGGCGAGTTGCTCATCGGTGACGGCGAATCCCCGCTCACGCACCGTGCGCAGCTCGGAGTCGAGTTCGCGACGGCCCGGATGCCAGCGCGGGGTGATGCCCGACCGGCTCGGCGTCTCGAGCACGCGGTCGAGTTCATCAGTCTCGAGCGACGCGAGCAGCACCTTGCCCAATGACGTTGCGAAGGCGGGGAAGCGGGTGCCGATGGTGACCGACAGGGTGACCAGTTTGGGTACGGCGACCCGCGCGACATACACGATGTCCGATCCGTCGAGCTGGGCCACCGAGCACGACTCGTGCACCTGGTGCACCAGGTCGACGAGATTGGGGCGCACAACCTGCCAGATCTGCATCGACCCGATGTAGGCGCTGCCGAGGTCGAGCACCCGGGCGGTGAGCAGGAACTTGTCGTCGGCGCGGTGCACGAATCCCAGCACCTCGAGCGTGGTGAGGATGCGCCGCGCCGTGGGTCGGGGAAGCTCCGCCCTGGCCGCAACCTCGCTCAGGGTCATCGCCGGATGCTCGGCGTCGAAGACCTGGATCACGTCGAGTCCCCGCGCGATGGATTCGACGAAGTCGGGGTTTGCGTCTCGGCGCATTCGGTGCTGCTTTCGCTAGTCGGCGGGCTGATATTCGGCGTGCCGGTCGACGGTCATGTAGATCGACTCTCCGAGGGGCCGCTGCATCTCCTCGCGCAGATGCCCCAACAGCCCCGCACAGCGGGCGATCAGGACGGCACCGCGGAGCAATTCTAGCCCGACACCGATGTCGGCCAGCGCGGCGCCGCACACGCCGGCGCCGTTGAGCGGCAGCGTGCGCCCCAGCACCCGCGGATGCACCCGGCCGACCGCCTCGAAGAGCCGGAGATAGGGCCCGTAGAGCCCGGCCTCGCGCGCGACCCGGATGATCACCGGGGTGCGCGGGTCGCCGTCCTTGTGCACGGGGTGTCCGAGGCCCGGCACGAGCCGGTGGCGCTCCCGGGCCTCGCGGATCGCGGCCAGGGCGAGCGTGTCGAAGTCGGCGTCGTCCTTCGGTGTATGCGCAGCGCCGTCGAGCGCCGCCCCGAGGAACCGGCCGGTGTCCTCGGTGACCCCGAGGAACCGCGACCCACCACCCAGCAGGCCCGCGGCGAGTGCGCCCTGGATGGAGTCGGGCGCACTGTAATACGTCATCCGGGAGGCGATCGCGATCGGCGTGAGGCCGTGGTCGGCGAGCGCCACCATGACGGCGTCGAAGACGCGCACCTGCTCCGGTGCGGGGCGTTCTCCGGTCATCAGCCACAGGCACAGCTCACCGAAGCCGACATGGTCCAGCATCTCGGTGGCCATGTCGTGGCCGAGCAGCGTCATCGTGGCCGGCGTGGACGTGCCGATCGAGGTCGGAAAACTCAACTGGTCGGTGCTCTCACTCACTGGTGTGCCTCCTGGCGTGGTGCGGGTGCGGCCTGCGCGAGCCACTCGAGCACCGCATCGCGGTCTCCGTCGAGGTGTGGGGGTCGCAGGTCATAGGTGGGCGGCGTGGCGGAAAACGTGATGGGGTTGCGGACGGTCGGCGTCGCGTCGGAGCCGCTGCCGGCCGTCACGACCGGGTCGAGGCCGAGTCGCTTGGCGAGTTCGACGCCCGCGGCGACGTCCTGGATCGGCGCGCAGGGGATCCCGGCATCGACGAGGATGTCGAACCATTCGGCGGCCGTATGACGCGCGAGCCGCTCGAGAAGCATCGGCCGCAGCTCCTCCCGGTTGCCGTTGCGGTCGCCGGGTGTCGCGAAACGCGGCTCGTCGATCAGCCTGGGCAGTTCGAGCACCTCGCACAGCTTCTCGAACTGGCCGTTGTTGCCCGCGACCACGATCAGTTCCCCCTCGCCCGTCGGAAGCGGTTCATACGGGAAGAGGCTCAGGTGTGCGTTGCCCATCCGGTGGGGCACGAAGCCGCCTGCGACGTATGCCGACGTCTGGTTGACCAGTCCCGACATGGCCGAGGACATGAGGTTCGTCTGGACGTGCTGACCCTCGCCGGTGTGCTCCCGGTGGTGCAGAGCCGCGAGAATGCCCAGCGCGGAATGCAACCCGGTCATCACGTCGAAGACGGAGATGCCCGCGCGGTAGGGTGGGCCGTCGGGCGACCCGGTGAGGCTCATCAGCCCCGAGAGCGCCTGCACCAGCAGGTCATATCCGGGCAGCGTCGCGCCTTCCTTCGTGCCGAACCCGCTGATCGACGTGTAGATGATCGACGGGTTGCGCTCTGCCACATGGTCGTAGTCGAGTTCGAACCTGGTGAGTCCGCCCGGCCGGAAGTTCTCGATGAATACGTCTGCGTTGGCGGCGATCCGGTGGGCGACGGCCAAGTCATCCGGGTCCTTCAGGTCGAGCGCGATCGAGCTCTTGTTGCGGTTGATCGCCAGATAGTAGGTGGCGTCGTCACCCCGCGACGGCGGGTTCCAACTGCGGGTGTCGTCGCCGCCCGGGCTCTCGACCTTGATCACCGTCGCACCGAGGTCGCCGAGCAGCATCGTGCAATAGGGGCCGGCGAGGATGCGGGAGAAGTCGGCGACGACGAGGCCCGTCAGCGGCCCGGTCGACCGGGGGCGCAGCTTCTCCAGCGCGGCGGTGTCGTGCCGTGCCGGAGGGGTGGTGATCGTCACGGGTGTCTCCTGTCGTGGGCGTGGGCGTGGGCGGATCGCAGGCTCGGGGCTGCCGGCATCAGCAGCTCACCGACGGGTAGGTCTTGCCCCGCCATGACTGCAGTTTCGCGGCGAACTCACGTTGGAACGACAGCGGTCCCTTCTCCGCCTCGTAGTCGTCGTTGTAGAGGCCGATGAAGATGGTGAGCGACAGGAAGAAGTGCGCGCCCATCTCGAACAGCGCGACGTAGTCGTGCTCGATCAGCGCGGTGCGCTCCTCGTCGCTGAACTCCAGCCAGCTGGTGGTCTCGACATCCGTCAGCCGATGACCGATCTCCTTCTCCCACCAGTCGATGTAGGCCTGTGGGTCCTCCTTGTAGCGCTGGAGCAGCTCGGGGTCGCGATCGGTGGTGTAGAGGAACTTGTCCACGTAGTACTTGCTCATAGCGGCGCTCCGTCCGGATACCAGGTGATGTAGGCCTCGCGCGTGTGGAAGAGGTCGAGGTCGTCGACATACGCTGCCTTCTCGGGGCCGGCGATGCCGAACATCGTCACGAGGTCGAGGAATCCGTGGGTCGCGTTGCCGAATGTGCCGAGGTTCTCCCGGGTCACGTTCTCCAGCAGCCCGTCGATATCGCCGTCCGCCAGCCAGCCGATGGCGCGTCGGTCGAACTCCGGGTCGGGCCCGTGCTCCTCGAACTGCCGCGGCCCACCGAGTTCCAGCGACAGGTGGCCGCTGCCGATGGCGGCGATCCGCTGGTCCGAAGGGAATTCCTCGATGATCTCGCGGATCGCACGACCCAGGTCCCAGAAGCGCTTCGGTGTCGGGAAGGGTGGCACGAAGATGTTCGTATAGATCGGCACGATCGGCAGGTCGGCGTCGGGTCGAGTCGTGATGATCGGGCAGATGATCGAGTGGTCGATCTTGAGTTCGTTGCTCAGCGACATGTCGAACCCGCGGTCGATGAGGCCCTCGAGCATGAACTGCGACAGCTCCTCGTGACCGTCGAGCACATAGGTGGGCAGGCTGAACTCGCGGATCTCGTTGTAGAACGTTGCGTCGTATTTCGGCGCCTTGCCGATGAGAAACTGCGGGTAGTTGTCGAGGAAGAACTGATGGAAGTGGTCGGCGCCGACCATGACCAGAATGTCGGGTTTCGCCGCGGTCAGCGTCTCGCGGTAGGCCTCGACCTTGCGCACCCACTCGGCGGCCTGCGGGATCCGCTTGTCCGGCGGATCGAGATGGGTGAGCTTGAGATAGAAGGGATGATGGGTGGTTGCCAGGACTGCGGCGAGTGTGGCCACGCTTGTCACCTCTGTTTCGTGTCGCGATGCCGTCGGTTCTCGTGTCAGTGCTCGGCCCGCACCAGGCGGTTGCCGCCGTCCCAGCCCGTGTAGGTGTAGGGGTTGGGGATGAGTTCCGCCGGTGGGAGTTCGGGCTGCATGCCCTCCCGCCACGCGTCCTCGCCCATCTTGCCCCGCAGGAAGTCGATCGTGCCGGCGACGGCGTCGCGGGCCCTGGTGAGGTCGCCGGCCAGCCGCTTCCCGTCATACTTGACGACCTTGCCGTTGATGACGACCGTGTGCACGTCACCACGGCAGGCCTGGAAGACGACGTGCGCGTAGGGGTTGAGGATTGGTGTCATCGTGGGGGATTCGTCATTCTTCAGCAGCACCAGGTCGGCCTTCTTACCGGGTGTGAGCGACCCGATGACCGAGTCCAGCTCGAGGGCGTGCGCCCCGCCCATCGTCGCGTAGCGCACGACGTCCTCGGCGCGCACGTCGTTGTTGACGACGGTCTCGTTGCGGGTGTGCGCCGTCGTGTGTCCACGGGCACGATCCGCGTTGATCGTGGCGCGCATCGCCGAGAACATGTCGGCACTCCACCACACGCTGGTGTCCATCGACAGCGACATGGGGATGCCGTGCCGGCGGAGTTCATGGGTGCACGGGTAGCCCTGTCCGGCGCTGTCCTCGCTCTCCGCGGACACCGAGGCGTTGCCGCCGGATGCGGCGATCTTCTGATAGCTGTCCTGCGACAGCGACGCCGAGTGCACGTAGGTGACGCGGGGCGTCATGAAGCCGGCCTCGGCCATCTGGTCGATGCCATCGTCGGTGGTGGCACCCCATACGCCGGCGTGCGTCGTCACGGCCAGGTCGAGCTCGCGTGCGGATTCGAAGGCGCCGCGTTCGGGGAAGTCGGGCTGGCCCGTCACGTCGAATGCGAGTTGCAGACCGAGCATGTCGTCCCTGGCGGAGAAGTGCCGGTCGACGAAGCCGCGAAAATCGCTGGCGGTTGACCATTCCCAGGGCGCGCCGAGGAGATTGCCGTAGCCGAGCACCCAGCGGCCCGGCACCGACCGGAGTGCCTCGAGGGCGGCCTCGGCGTGGTCCACGCTCTGCAGGCCGTGCGACCAGTCGAGCGTCGTGGTGACGCCCGAGTCGATCGCCTCGATCGCGCTGAGCAGATTGCCGGCAAAGATGTCCTCGGGCCGGAAGAGCTTGCCGTGACTGAGGTAATAGAACGTGAAGTACTGGCTGATCGTCCAGTCGCCGCCATACCCGCGCATCGCGGTCTGCCACATGTGGCGGTGCGAGTCGACCATGCCGGGCATGAGTATGCCGCCGCTTGCGTCGATCTCGACGGTGCCTTCGGGCGCCTCCACGGCGCGTCCGACCTCGGCGATCTCGTCGCCGACGACGAGCACGTCACCGTCGTCGATGACACCGGCACCGTCCATGGTGAGCACGACGGCGTGTCGGAAGAGCAGCGGACGCCCTGAGCGGACGTCATCCTCGCGTGCGGGTTGTGACTCCACGATGAGCCTCACTTCTCCATCGGATGGATGAAAATATCCATGCTGCGTACGGACGTCCGTTGAGCGGACACATTGATGCTAGAAGTGTCGCATCATTCGCGTCAAGGGCAACGTGCCCGGTTATCCGCGTATCTGCCTATGGGACATGGATTTTCGGCGAACCCTTGACACGAGATACGCTGCGGTCGAAACTGACAGAATCGATCTTGGCGGTCAAATGTCCGGAGAGCGGACACTCTGAGTGGATCGCCGAGCAGACATCCTGGAGTTGACGATGACCGATCTCGACGTGCTTGCCGATGGCGAAATCCCGGTGCTGATCGTGGGCGGAAGCCTCGTGGGGCTGACGACCTCACTCTTGCTGTCGCGCTACGGCGTGCCCAACGTCGTCGTCGAGCGACATCGAGGCACCGCGATTCATCCGCGTGCCGCGTCATTCCACCAGCGCACCATGGAGATCTTCAGGCACGCCGGAGTGCAGGACGTCGTCGAGGCCGCGGCGGCGACCGAGTTCGTGCAGAACGGGGCGATCGTCGCCGTCGAGAGCCTGTGCGGCAAGGAGCTGCAGTACTTCTACACCTCGTGGAACGAAGGGGTCGAGGATCTGAGTGTCACCTCGCGCCTCTTCATCACGCAGGTCGGTCTGGAACCGTTGCTGCGCAGGGCCGCTCACGAGCAGGGAGCAGTTCACCACTTCGGTGCGCAACTGCTCGACGTGCGGCAGGACGAATCGGGCGTGACATCCCGCATCCGGTCACGGGACGGCGGAGATGTACACACCATTCGGTCGCAATACCTGGTCGCCGCCGACGGTGCGCACAGCTCGACCCGGCAGGCCCTCGGCATCGACATGCCCGGGCACGGCACCGCCGACTGCATCACCATCTACTTCGACGCCGACATGCGCGAGATGATCGGCGATCGCAACCTCAGCGTCATCTACGTGCTGCACCCGGACCTGCTCGGCTTCTTCCGGTTCTCCTTCGACCGGGGATCCGGCTTCCTGTCGGTCTTCTCCGTGACCGATCCCGCCACGGGCGAACACCACGACCTCGGCGGCGACATCCCCGACGAACTCGCCCAGGCCTGGGTGAGACTCGCGCTCGGGTGCGCCACCGACACACCGGTGACCATCGACAGCGTGCAGCACTGGGAGGCGTCGGCC
>CAYPQR010000170.1:0-6619 GCA_964412865.1 uncultured Intrasporangiaceae bacterium | reverse complement strand
ACGGCATACGCCGCGAACAGGTCGGGCATCGACAGGTGCACGCCGACCGCTTCCATCGAGCGCCAGAAGAGCACGAAGTACATCCCCAGGTAGCCGACGACACCGAAGGTCATGGGGAACCAGCCGGTGCGGGTCACGTCCGCCAGGCGGGCGCGCTGGTCGATGATCAGCGCCCGCAGATCGATCGGCACCCCCTTGTTCGGGCCGCGGCGCAGCCGGGCGACCAGGCCGCTCACCCGGCGGTCGACGACGCTCCCGAGCCAGTCGGTCCATTTCGCGCTCACCAGCACGGCGATGAACGCGGCGAGGACGACCAGCCCGGTGATCCCCGCCCAGAGCGCTCCGCTGCGCACCGACTCCGGCAGGGCGTCCTTCGAGGTCGACAGCACGGCGACGCCCAGCAGCGGCAACGCGACCCGGGCCAGCACGTTCCATACGCCGGTGACGATCACCGACGTCGAGATGCTGCGCCGTGAGAATCCCCACGTGCGGGCGAGCAGGTAGGTCGCGGCGAGGCCGACCGCGCCGCCGCCGGGCAGGACGTTGCTGACGGACGAACCGCACACGTTGAGGATGAGCGCCTTCGTGTGCCGCAGACCGGGCAGCGACCCGGTGAGCGTGAAGGTGTAGAGCCACAGGCCGACGATGAGCAGGCCGAGCAGCTGGACGCCGGTGAGCCACCCGATGCGCGAGAGATGGTGGCCGATCTCGCTCCATCCCGTGTGGGCGAAGAAGGGCAGCCCGACGATGATGAGCACCGTCGCCAGCGCCAGGCCGGCGGTGGCGTGCAGCACATGCCGCCGCGTCACCCCGCCGAACCCCGCGGCCGCGTCGGGCTCGTCCTTCAGCGCCTCACCGGGCTCATTCATGCCGGGGCCTCGTCGGCAGACCGGCCAGGATGTCGCGGCTCACCCCGCCGTGGTGGGCGGGGTCGATGAACCATTCCCGTCCGAAGACCAGGTCGTAGAGCGGCCGCGGGATCCGCAGGAACGCCTGCAGGGTGCGGTCGGCGCCGCCGTCCGCGCTCGCCTGTGACGCGTGCGCCCTCATCGAGGCTCGTTTCGCGCCGATGTGCCGCAGCACATTGACCCGGTGGGTGATGTCGGCGCTCGCGCTGTAGGCCCGCTCGAAACTCGTCGGGTCGAAGTCGGGCGGGAAACGATAGAACCGCCCGGCCGCATGGATCGCCCAGACCAGCAGGTCGCGCGGCACCGTCGCCTGCAGCACGCGCGGCGTCTGCGCGAGGGACCCGGCGAGCACACCGACCTCGTGCACCTTCACGTGATCGCGGTGACCGTAGCCGCCCGCCGGGTCGTAGCCGATCAGCACGTCGGCCTGCTCCTCGCGCAGCACGGCCGCCAGCCGTTCCGCCGCCTCGTGGGTGTCTGCCCGCACGAACCGGGTGCGGCCGGGCGGATCGGCATACAGCTCGGGGCCCATGCCGGAGTCGGCGTAGCCGAGATTCACCACCCGGGCGACACCGAGGGCGGCCGCGCTGCGGTCGAGTTCGGCGAGCCGCAGCGCGCCGAGCCGCCCGTCGCGGGTGTAGTCGCCGGAGGCCAGGCCCAGCCCGCCGTCGGTGGCGACGACGAGCACGACCCGGTGGCCGGCCGCCGCGCACTTGGCCATCGTTCCCGAGGTCAGCAGCGCCTCGTCGTCGGGGTGGGCGTGGAAGACCACGACGGTGCGGCGGCGCTCCGGCATGGAATATTGAGCCATGTGAAGGTGGCCCTCCTTACCGACTGCTATCTGCCGCGCCTGGGCGGGATCGAGGTGCAGGTGCACGATCTGGCCCGGCACCTGCTTGCTACGGGTGTTCAGGTGGAGGTGCTGACCGCCACCGCGTCCCACCGTATGCGTAGCGGCTCGGAGAATGTTGATGGTGTCCTGGTGCACCGGATGGCGCTGCCGCTTCCCGGGGGCGTGCCCGTCAACCCGCTGGCGGTGCCGCGGATGCGCCGGCTGCTGCGGGACGGCGGGTTCGACGTCGCCCACGCCCACATGGGGGTGGTCAGCCCGTTCGCGATGGATGCGGTGCGCGCGGCGCTCGCGAGCGGGCTGCCGACGGCGATCACCTGGCACTGCGTGCACGGCCGGGCGACCGGGCTGATGACCGCCGCCGGGTATGCCGCGCGGTGGGCGCGCCGCGGCGCCGCCCTCTCGGCCGTGTCCGAGGTCGCCGCGCAGCCCGTGATGCGGATGTCGGGAGGTGCGCCGGTCGCCGTGCTGCCCAACGGGATCGACCCCGACCAATGGGTCCGGGGAGGTGCCCGGCCGGGCGGACCGGCACGGCAGGTGCGGGTCGTCTCCGCGATGCGGCTGGCCCTGCGCAAGCGGCCGATGCGGCTGCTGCGGATGATCGCTCAGGTGCGCGACCGGCTGCCCGGGGTGGACGTGCGGCTGGAACTGCTCGGTGAGGGCCCGCGCAGATCGCAGCTCGAGCGGGCGGCCCGTGACCTCGGCGCCGCGGAGTGGTTCACCCTGCCCGGACGGCTGACCCGGCCGGAGCTGCGGGAGCGCTATCACGACAGCGACATCTATGTCGCCCCGGCCACGCTGGAGGCGTTCGGCATCGCCGCCCTGGAGGCGCGGACGGCCGGCCTCCCGGTGGTCGCGCCGCGGTCCAGCGGGGTCGGCGAGTTCGTCGCCGACGGGGTGAACGGCCTGCTCGCGGCCGACGACGCCGGGCTCGTCGACGCGGTGACCAGGCTGGCGGGCGACGAGGCGCTGCGGGGCCGCATCACCGCATACAACGAGCAGCATCCGCCGAAACAGATCTGGCCGTGGGTCGTTGCTCGCGCCCTCGACGAATACGAGCGCGCGGCCGGCGCTCATCAGTGACGTCGTCGGTTCGTCAGCGTGCCGAGCACGCCGGCCACGATCAGCACCACACCCAGCACGACGATCACCCACGGGATCGACGGCACGCCGCTGTCGACGTCGACCAGACGGTAGGTCGCCACGAGGCCACCGGTGATGATCAGCACGAGCCCGGCGATCATGCCCGGCAGGTATGGCCCGCTCGGCGGCTGCGGTGTCGCGCTGCCGGGCATGTCCGGGCCGGCCGGGTGCTGGGTCGCTGCGGCACCGGCCGGGTAGGCCATGGGATCGTCTGCGGGGTGCTGCGGCGATGCTGCGCCGGGCGCATCGGGCCCGGGTCGGTCGGTGGGCCGCTGCGGGATGGGCGCCGTCGGGTCGTGCTCGGACATGCTGCTCACCTCTCCTCGATGGTCAGGTTGCCGACGCCGACACGGGCGTCGACGGTCAGATCGGGCGTGCCCGAGCCGACGGTGAAGTCGCGCTCTAGACCCGTCCCCGACGGCGCCGCACCGTCACCGGTCTGCCGCAACGCGGCCGCCGGAAGGTGCATCTGGCCGGCGTCGACTCTGGCCCGGAAGCGCACCGTCATGCCGTCGGGCACCTGGATGGTCAGATCGCCGATGTTGACCCGGGCGTCGAGGCCGGCACCGTCGGCCACGGTGTCCGGGTCGATCCGGCGCAGGTCGAGCGTGGCGTCTCCGGCGACGAGGCCGAACGTGTGCCGGCTGTCGGCCGACACGGTCTGCGGCTGCCAGGCCCGGGTGCCGGTGCCGCCCGACCATGCCAGCCCCGAGGGCACCAGCAGCGCGAGCACCGTGACGACCGCGAGCGGGATGGACAGGCCGCCCACGAACCCGCCACGTGCCCCGAGCAGCCCGCCGATGAGCAGGCCCAGCCCGACCACCACGGTGGCGGCCGCCAGCCCGACCTGGAGAGCGTCGCCGTGCCAGCTCGTCTGCTGCACCCCGAGCGCGGTCGCCGCGCCCGCGAGCGCCGCGACGCCGAGGATCAGCAGACCGTAGGCCCCCAACGAGCGCCGTTTCGGCACTGCCGGGCGAGCGGGCGCCGGCGCGACGGGACGACCCGCGCCCGGTGTCGCATAGGGGTCCGAATCCGTCGAGTGTTTGGACAGGTCGACGCCGGACCGGTGGTCGGCCCCGGCCTGTGCGGCGCGATTGCCGGGGGTGGCCCCGGCGCGCCAGCCCTCGCGCATACGGTCGACCCAGTCGGTGCGTTCCATGCTTTCGCGCACGCGACGTGCCGTGTCGCCGGGGTCCTTCAGGTCCCCCTTGTGCACGCGACCGGACGCGAACGCCCAGATGATCAGGCCGGCGACGATGAGCGGACCGATGCCGAAGCCCCACGAGCCCCACGACCAGAAGATCCAGATGCTGTTGAGCAGGATGATGCCCAGCACGATGCAGGCCGTCACGGACGGGCCGTGGCCCTCGCGGACGGCCCGCTCCAGCACGATGTGGTCGTCGCCGTCGGGCAGCAGCACCCACGCGATGATGTAGAGCGGCACGGCGATGCCGAAGAGGCAGGTGCCGAGGATGAAGGCCGCGCGGGTGATCAGCGGGTCGACGCCGAGACGCTGCGCGGTGCCGGAGCATACGCCCGACAGCCAGCGCGTCTGCTGGTCGCGGCGGATCCCGAGGCCCCGCACGGCGCCGAGGACCTGATCGAGGGGGTCCGGCCTGGTGGTGGGACCCGTCGGTGGCACGTCGTGTGTCATGGTTGCCAGCCTGGCAGCCGCACGGCCTCGCGGCCATGAGGGTCGACCCTGATCGACCCCTGATCCGTCCCGGAATTGCGGGCCGGATGGTCGAGAGCGGGCCCGTGATGCGCGAGGATGGGACCATGAGCAGTATGCCCGAGGCGACCCGGCCGCCGCTGGTCCGTCCTTCGCAGAACCGGATGGTCGCCGGGGTGTGCGCGGGAGTCAGCCAGCACCTGGGGATCCCGCTCGGCGCGCTGCGTCTGCTGACCGCCATCGCGATCGTCACCGGACCGGGCCTGCCCGTCTACGGCTTCCTGTGGCTGACCATGCCGGGCTCCGATGCTCCTCCGGTGGTGCCGACCGGCGGCAAGTTCACCTTCTCGCCGCGGCAGACGATCGTCGCCGGCGTGATCGTGCTGGTCTTCGGCGGCATCTTCGTCGGTCGCACCGTGCAGTCCCATCTGTCGCTCGGTGTCACGGTGCCGGTGCTCGCCATCATCGGCGGAGCCGTGCTCGCCTGGTCCAGGCTCGAGTCGCCGCAGCGCCGTCAATGGCTGAAGGGGGACATCGGTGACCGGCAGTCGCTGCTGCGGTTCGGCGCCGGTGCGGTGCTCGTCATCGGCGGCCTCGTGCTGCTGATCTCGCAGGGTCGCGGGCTCAGCGGGCTGCGCGACGTCACGCTGGCCGCGGTCGTCGTGGTCGTCGGCGTCGGCCTGATCGCGACCCCGTTCGCCGTCCGGTTGTGGGGTTCGCTGCGGGCCGCGCAGGCCGAGCGCATCATGGCCACGCAGAAGGCCGACATCGCGGCGCATCTGCACGACTCGGTGTTGCAGACGCTGGCGCTGATCCAGCGCCGATCCGGCGACGCGCAGGCCGTCCAGCTGCTCGCGCGGGCGCAGGAGCGCGAGCTTCGCGAATGGCTGTATGACGAGGACCGGCGCGGCGATGCCCGGCTTGCGACGCTCGTCAAGGAGACGGTGGCCGAGGTGGAGGAGTTGCACGGCATACCGATCGACGTCGTCGTCTCCGGCGACGGGCCGCTCGACGAGGGCCGTGAGGCGCTGCTCGGGGCGCTGCGGGAGGCGACCGCCAACGCGGTGCGTCACGCGAGCCCACCGATCTCGGTCTATGTGGAGGTGACGCCGCAGCGGGTGGAGGCGTTCGTGCGAGACCATGGCGACGGCTTCGACCTGGACGACGTGCCCGACGACCGGCTGGGCGTGCGGGAGTCGATCATGGGGCGGATGCGGCGGCACGGCGGCGCAGCCACGATCCGCCGCCGCGACGACGGCACCGAGGTGCGGCTGGAGCTGGCCGCTGACAAGGAGAAGGATTCATGATCATTCGGCGAACGTCCTGTCCCCGTTCGGCCCGGCGGCGTGCGCGGGTGCGGCGATGAGCCCGATCCGCGTGGTGCTGGTCGACGACCACCGGATGTTCCGGTCGGGTGTGAAGGCCGAACTCGGCGACGCGGTGGCCGTCGTGGGGGAGGCGGCCGACGTCGACGCCGCGATCCGGGTGGTGCGTGAGCAGCGGCCCGACGTGGTGCTGCTCGACGTGCACCTGCCGGGTGGGGACGGCAACGGCGGCAGCGACGTGCTGACCGGGTGCGTCGGACTGCAGACCGCGGAGGGCGCTCCCGTGCGGTTCCTGGCGCTGTCGGTCTCGGATGCGGCCGAGGACGTGATCTCGGTGATCCGGGCGGGTGCGCGCGGATACGTCACCAAGACCATCAGCCCCACCGATCTCGATTCGGCGATCTCGCGGGTCGCCGAGGGTGACGCGGTGTTCAGTCCGCGGCTTGCGGGGTTCGTGCTCGACGCGTTCGGCGCGACCGCCGGGGAGGTCGCGGAGGTCGACGAGGAGCTCGATCGGCTGAGTAACCGCGAGAAGGAGGTCATGCGCCTGATCGCGCGCGGCTATCAATACAAGGAGGTCGCGTCCGAGCTGTTCATCTCGGTCAAGACCGTCGAGACGCACGTGTCGTCGGTGTTGCGCAAGCTGCAGCTGTCCTCGCGGCACGAACTGACCAGCTGGGCCATGGCGCGCCGGTTGCTCTGAGCGCCGACGCGAGAGCGC
>CAYPQR010000169.1:0-6643 GCA_964412865.1 uncultured Intrasporangiaceae bacterium | reverse complement strand
ATCACGAGGGCGTGCCGGGCCACCACCTGCAGGTCGGGCAGACGATGTATCGCTCGGAGTTGCTCAATTCCTGGCGCCGGATGGATGCCTGGACCTCCGGACACGGCGAGGGCTGGGCGTTGTATGCCGAGCGGCTCATGGACGAACTCGGCTTCCAGTCCGACCCGGGCAACCGCCTCGGCATGCTGGACGGCCAGTCGCTGCGCGCCGCCAGGGTCGTCATCGACATCGGCGTGCACTGCGATCTCGAGGCGCCGGCCGAGGTGGGCGGCGGCCGCTGGACCTATGACAAGGCCTGGCAGTTCCTGAACAACCACTGCGACATGGCCGAGGGCTTCCTGCGTTTCGAACTCGACCGCTACCTGGGCTGGCCGGGTCAGGCGCCCGCATACAAGGTGGGCGAACGCATCTGGCGGCAGCTGCG
Organism: uncultured Intrasporangiaceae bacterium; assembly: GCA_964412865.1. Classification (GTDB taxonomy): domain Bacteria; phylum Actinomycetota; class Actinomycetes; order Actinomycetales; family Dermatophilaceae; genus Leekyejoonella. The sequence goes on along the minus strand of CAYPQR010000169.1, from coordinate 6,219 downwards.
TGACGATGTCAGGGCCGCCGAGGGCGCCGCCTTCGACCTCAAGGCGTTCCACCGCCGTGCGCTCGACATCGGCGGCGTCGGCCTCGACACCCTCCGCGGTGCCGTGCTCGGCACGTTGTAGCGGTGTGGCGCACCCCGGACCGCCCAGTTCTCGCGGCCCGGGGTGCCGTCTTGTCCGGCGCCGGTCAGGCGCCGCGAGCGAGCGCCAGGAACTCGGCCCGAGCGGTCGCGTCGGTGCGCAGCGATCCGAGCAGCGCCGAGGTCACCGTGGTCGAGCCGGTCGCCTGGACGCCGCGCAACGTCATACAGGTGTGTTCGGCCTCGATGAGCACTCCGACGCCCACGGGGTGCAACTGTTCGTCGAGCCAGTCTGCGACCTGTTTCGTCAGGCGCTCCTGCACCTGGGGGCGGCTCGCGAAGTGTTCGACCACGCGCGCCAGCTTGGACAGCCCGATGATGCGCTCTCCCGGCAGGTAGCCGACATGGGCGACGCCGGTGAAGGGCAGCAGGTGGTGCTCGCAGACCGACCGCATCGGGATGGAGCGGGCGAGGACCAGCTGGTCATACCCCTCGTCGTTGCGGAACGTGGTGGGGGTGAATTCCCGCGCCCGCAGCATCTCACCGTATGCGTGCGCCATGCGGTGCGGAGTGCGCTGCAGATCGGGGTCGTCGATGTCGACTCCCAGCGCCCGCAGGAATTCGGCGGCAGCCACCTCGGCGCGGTCGAGGTCGATGCCCGACGGGACGAGGTGAAGCGGGGCCGCCGTCTCGGTGACGGTCATCGCCGGTCTCCGCGCGGTTTCGCGGTGGGGGCACACGTGCCCGCAGACAGATCGACGATCACAGCCATGACGCATCCTCGGGTCTCGAAGGGGTGATGCTTCGAGAATCCCGCACATCGCCGATATTTGTCAACTTTGATTGGTGTTAGAATATGGACATGTCGAGCGACGACGACCTGACTCAACTGAGCAACCTGGCGGATCCGTTGCGCCGGTCGCTCTACGAGTTCGTCGTGTCGCAGCATCGTCCGGTGACCCGGGAAGAGGCCGCGACCGCGACCGGCACCGCCCGCGGGCTGGCGGCATACCACCTGGACAAGCTCGCGGAGGCGGGGCTGCTCGACTTCAGCTATGCCCGGCCGGAGGGCAAGGGCGGACCCGGCGCGGGGAGGCCGGCGAAACGGTATGTCCGCGCGGCCCGCGAGCTGAACGTGAGCGTGCCGGCGCGAAGCTACCTGCTGATGGCGGAGGTGCTGGCCAAGGCGGTCGACTCCGACCCGTCGGGCCAGATGCGCCGCAGCGCGGGCGAGGCCGCCAGGGCATCCGGGCGGGAAACCGGCACCGGCACCGATGTGCCGACCACCCTGCGGGACTGCGGATACGAACCACACGACCTGCCCGACGGCACGATCGAGATGCGCAACTGCCCCTTCCATCAGCTGGTCTCCTCTCACACCGGCCTGGTCTGCGACCTCAACCTCGACCTGGTGAGCGGCATCCTCGAGGGCCACCACGACGATCCGCGCCGCGCCAGGCTGGACCCGTCCGCGCATCGGTGCTGCGTCGTGATCGACCCCTCGCCGAAGGACCGCTAGGTAGGCCGCGGCCCGCCTGCCGCGCTGCCGACCCGAATCGACGTCTCCGCCCGGGCGTCGCGACGTGCGATGCTCTGGTGACATGAGGAAGAATCCGGGTATGACGATCCCCGGGCCGGCACGCGCGTCTGCGGCGCGCCGGTGACGCTCGAGACGGCCGCCGAGGACGCGGCACCATCTCCGGTGGAGCTCGTCGACGACCTGCCGGCCCGGATCCGGCGCACCACGGACCTGTTCTGGCTCGCCGGCGTGTTGGCCCTGATCATCGTGACCGTGCTGCTCGGCACGTTCGCGCACGACGGCATGCGGACGGTCAGCCTGAAACTGATCGGGCTGTTCGACTCGATCCCGGCGGTCCTCGTGCGTGCGGTGAGCCTGATCGGCGCGCTCTCCGTGCTCGCCATGCCCGTCGCCATCGCCGTCCACGAGATCGCACGCGGCCGGGCCCGCCGGCTGGTCGAGGGCCTGATCGCGGGCGTCGTCACGATCGGCGTCGTCGAGCTGCTCGACATGCTGCTGTCGGCTCACCCGGACAGCGGCCTCTACGACTCCTTCACGGCGGCGGCCGCCGGCAGCGTCCGTCGCCCGCTCGACGCCTACCTCGCGGCCGTCGTCGCCTTCTCCGTGCTCGTCCGGGTCATCGCCGAGCCCGGCTGGCGGATGCTGTTCTGGCTGTGCACCGGCGTGTATGTCGTGTCGGCCTTCCTCGCCTCTCAGGCCTCGGTGCTGTCCCTGATCGCCGGGCCCGCCATCGGTGCCGCGCTCGGCCTGATCGCCCGCTACGCGGCCGGAAGCCCCAACAACAGACCGGACGGCCATCGGGTGATCGCCGCGTTGCTGCGCCGCGGCATCGCGGTGCGCCGGCTCGAGCGCGTCACGCTGTCCGGCGAACGCCACCGCAGCTACCACGCCACGACCGACACCGGCGACCGGCTGGTGGTGCAGGTCTTCGACCGCGATCTCGTGACGACCGGGGCCGTGTCCAACCTCTACCGCAGGCTGCGAGTCCGGACCGCGATCGCTGCCCCACCTGCGCTGTCGCTGGAGCGCATGGCCGAGCAGCGCTGTCTGCTCGCCGTGGGCGGGGCCGCGGCGGGCGCGCATACGCCCGAGTTCGTGGCCGGGGTGCCCTGCGGGCCGGACGCCGTGGTGCTGGTGTTCTCGCACGTGCCACGGCGCGTGCTCTCGGACCCGACCAATGGGCAGCTGATCGATCTGTGGCGCAACGTCGAGCTGCTGCACGAGGCGCGGATGACCCATCACGATCTCACGACGACCCGCATCCTGCTCGACGACGACGGGCGGATCGTCCTGCCGATCCCGTCCCACGGTGCCGTGTTCGCGTCGGATGTGCGGGTGAGCCTGGCGCGCGCGCAGGTGCTGATCACGACGACACAGATGGTCGGTGCCGCGCGTGCGGTCGAGGCGGCGCGGGCCGTCCTCACCGACGACGAGTTGGGTGCGACCGTTCCCCTGCTTCAGGCGGTCGCACTGCCGCGCGAGTCGCGCGCGGCGGTGCGCAAGAACACCGACCTGCTGCCGTCGGTGCGTGAGCAGATCAGTCAGCAGGCCGCCCCGGAGCCGGTGCGGCCGGTCCGCATCGAGCGGTTCCGCCCGCGGACGATGGTCGCGATAGCCACCTTGATCGTCGCGGCCTACCTCGTCATCGCCCAGCTCGGCAGCGTCGACCTGGCCACCGTATTCGGTGCCGCGCGATGGGAGTGGGTCCCGCCCGTTTTCGTCGCCTCCGCGGCGATATATTTCGCGGCCGCCCTGTCGTTCATGGGTTACGTGCCGGAGCGGCTGCCCTACGGACGGACGGTGCTGGTGCAACTCGCGGTGGCGTTCGTGGGATTCCTTGCACCCAAGTCGGTCGGAGGTATCGCACTGAACGTCCGTTACCTGCGCCGGCGGGGCATCAGCGCCACCGGCGCCGCGGTCAGCGTCAGTCTCTCGCAGGGCATCAACGGGGTCAGTCACGTGCTGCTGCTGCTCATCGTGGGCACGGCCACCGGCGTCGCCGCCGAGCACAACCTGCCGATCCCCGGCTGGGCGTTCATCGTGCTCGGCGCCGTCGCGGTCGGGTTCCTGGCTCTGCTGGCGGTTCCCGCGCCGCGCCGGTGGTTTCGGCGCAAGGTGGAGCCGCGACTTCGAGACGTGCTGCCACGTCTGCTGGAGCTGGTCACCAACCCTGCCCGTCTGGTGCAGGCCTTGGGCGGCCTGCTGCTGATCAACGTCGTGTCGGCCGCCGCGCTGTGGTTCTCGGTCCGAGCCTTCGGCGGCACGGTCAGCGTGCTGGCGGTGGCGGTCGTCTATCTCGCGGGCGCGGGCGTCGGGTCCCTGTCCCCCACTCCCGGCGGGCTAGGCGCCGTGGAGCTCGCGCTGTCGACTGGGCTCGCCGCCTCGGGTATGGCGGGCACCGCCGCGGCGAGCGCCGTGCTGCTGTTCCGCATCGCGACCTTCTGGCTGCCCGCTCCGGCCGGATGGCTGGCCTTCCAGCATCTGCGGCGACGTGAAGCGCTCTGACCGCTAACGCCCGGTGACCTGAGGCTGGGTCGCGACACCGTCGCGCAGACGATGCAGCTGACGGATCAGCGACGCCTGGTGACGCACGATCCGACGGCGCCGGGCACGGCATTCGGGCGTCGCGGGCAACAGTCGCAGCGCGCGCAACTCGTCCTCCGTGCCGGCCAGTTCGATGACCAGCGAACGGATACTCGCCCTGCTTCGCGTTGCGTCACTCACGCGAATCACTCTGGCGCGCACACCTGCCGAGGCACTGTGGCGTCGCTGTCATCTCGCTATGGTCGTCACCGCGGCGTCGGTCCGCCTCTTCTGCAAAAATCACCGTATGGAGATCGCGAGCTGGGTCGTGGCTCTCGGTGCCACCGTGCTCGTGGTCGCCCTCACCAGCAAGCGCTTCGGCCTGGCCGCTCCGCTGAGCCTGGTGGTCGTCGGCCTGGTCGCCTCCTATATCCCGGGCATCCCGCGGATCGTGCTGTCTCCGGACCTCGTGCTCATCGGCCTGCTGCCGCCTCTGCTGTATGCCGCGGCGATCCAGGCGTCGCTCGTGGACTTCCGCACCTTCAAGGTCCCCATCCTGATGCTCTCGGTCGGGCTGGTCGCCTTCACGGCCGTCGGGGTCGGGCTGGTCGCGTGGTGGCTGCTGCCCGTGCCCTTCGCTGCGGCCTTCGCGCTGGGTGCGGTGGTCGGCCCGCCGGATGCGGTGGCGGCCACGGCGATCGGGCGGCGGATCGGTCTGCCGCGCCACGTCGTCACGCTGCTCGAGGGTGAGTCGCTGATCAACGACGCGACGGCCATCGTGCTGCTGCGCACGTCGATGGCCGCCATCGTCGGTGCTGTGTCGTTCGCCGATGTGGCCGGCGGGTTCGCGTTGTCCGCGATCGGCGGGGCCGTGGTCGGGGTGATCGTCGCCAGGATCGTCGGCGTGGTGCAGCGGCGGGTGACGGAGCCGGTGCCCAGCACGGCCCTCAGCTTCATGACCCCCTATCTCGCCTATCTTCCGGCGGAGGCGATCCACGGGTCCGGCGTGCTGGCCGTGGTCGTCGCCGGCCTGCTGCTCGCGGACCGGTCGCCGGTCGACCAGACGGCGACGGCCCGGGTCGGACAGCGCACCAATTGGGCGACGGTGCAGTTCCTGCTCGAGAACGTCGTATTCCTGCTGATCGGCCTGCAGGTGCGCGACGTCGTCCAGCACGCGCAGGACAGCAGCCTGGGCTGGCCCGACATCGCCATCGCCTGCATCGGCGTCCTGGTGACGGCGATCGTGCTGCGTCCGATCTGGATCTTCGCCTATCGCACCATCCTTCGAGTGCGCACCACGCCGCACGGCCTGGGCACCCGTGACGCCGCGGTGCTGTCGTATGCCGGGATGCGCGGCGTCGTCACGCTGGCCGCGGCATTCGCCCTGCCTCCCGAGACCCCTCATCGCGGCACGCTCGTGCTGGCGGCGCTGGTCGTGACGGCGGGCACCTTGCTGGTGCAGGGCTCGACGCTGCCGTGGTTCGCCAGGCTCGTCGGCGCGCGGGGACCCGACCCGCTGGAGGACGCGCTGCAGGAGGCGCAGGTCATGCGTGCGGCGTCGCTGGCGGGGCTGCGCTATCTCGAGGCCGCCCGACGCGACAACACCCACCCGGTCGACGACCGGGTCGCCGATGAGCTACGGCGACGCTCGGAGCGTCGCGTCAACGGTGTCTGGGAGCAGCTCGGCAGTTCGGGAGCGAACGCGCCGCCGACCCCGAGCGAGGTCTACGGCAACGCCCGTCTGCGTATGCTTCAGGCGGAACGCGCGGAGGTGTTGCGCATTCGCGACCAGGGCAACGTCGACCACGTGGTCCTCCAGCACGTGATGAGCGCTCTCGACACCGAGGAGTCGATGCTCGACCGTGCGGCGAACCGGGTCGAGACGCTGCGGGGGTCGGAATTGCGCACGCCGAGTGCCGTGGCGGGTGAGTGTGCCGACCTGACGGAGGCGAGTGAGCGAAGCATGCCGGAACCGAAGAGCGCGACGTGCCGCGAGTGCGAGGTCGAGGGCACGGCGCCGGTGCATCTGCGGCTGTGTCTCACCTGCGGTCACGTCGGCTGCTGTGACTCGTCGATCG
>CAYPQR010000168.1:0-6672 GCA_964412865.1 uncultured Intrasporangiaceae bacterium | reverse complement strand
GTGAGGCCTGGCCCGTCACCAGCGAGCACAGCTCGAGCGACGCGACCCAGTCGTATGCCGCGGGCTCCTGTCGTTCCAACCCCTTCACCCAGGCGAGAGCACCGGCCTCGACGAATCGCTTGACGGGACGGCGATATCCGCTGGGAATCCAGGTGATGTCTCCGTGCGGCTCTCGCGCCGCCAGCGCGGTGACCTCGGTCCGGGGCATCCGCGACATCCAATAGAGTTCGCGTCGCGGCCGCTGATCGGGCAGCGAGACCCACAGCATCCGTCGCGCACTCATTCGCGTGCACCCCTTGCCCGTTCGCGCCGTCCCCGTCTGGCACCGAGGACATACCCGACCACTTCCAGGCCGCGCAACACCACCATCCCGCCGGCACGCGCGGGCTTCGCGCACAGGTCGCGCCGGTGCACCGCATACGCGCGCAACACGGCTCGCCCCTGCGCTGCGACGGCGCCGTCGTGTGCCTGCGCGAACGCCGGGATGCTGCGGCCGTAGTAGTAGCGCTTGCGCATCACCTCCGTGACGGTGAGACGCCCCTCGTCGTGGTCGACGACGACCGGCGCGAGTGCGATGCGGTGGCCGGCCGCACGCATCCGCATCCGCAGGTCGGCGTCCTCGGGCCCGGACATGCGCGGGTCGAATCCGCGGTCGCCGGTCAGCAGGTCACGGCGTACGAGCCGGGGGTTGTGCAGCCAGGGCTGGTCGAGATAGCACTCGCGCTCCAGGGCCCGGCATGCCGTCCAAAAGCCTTCGCCGATCGTGCGTTCCGGAAGGGCGACGCCATCGGCTCCTGTCGCGGCCGCCGTGTCGATCGCGGCCTGCACACTGTGCGGCGGCAGGATCATGTCACTGTCCAGCCACAGCACCCACGACCCATCCGCCTTCTCGATGCCGAGGTTGCGCTGCGCGGAACGCTCCGGGCCACCGCGCAGCACGACGTCGGCGAGGCGACCGGCGATCTCCCAGGTGCCGTCCGCGCTGAAGTTGTCGACGACGATCAGTTGCACCGCCGGGTAGGTCTGCGCCAGCACCGACCGCAGGCACGCCTCGATGGTGCGCAGGTTGTCGCGTGTCGGCACGATCACCGACACCAGCGCCGGTGACGTGACGGGGTCAGTCATGATCGTCCTCCCCATCCGGGCCACCACGCCGTCGTCTGCCGAGCAGCGCCCCGACCAGTCCGATCACCAGACCGGCGCCCGCCAGATGGTGCGGCCACAGGCTGGCGGCGACGGCTCCGGCGCTGATCTGGCCGCGCTCGTCGCCCAGCAGGGCGATGTAGAGCGCCAGGGAGCCCACGATCAGAGCGGCGCCGGTCACGAGCAACCACACCGACCGGACGGGCCGGACGCGAAGCACCGCGACGACCGCGAGCGCGGCGGCCAGCCCCGCCCATCCCACGGCGAATCCCGACAGTGCCACGAGAGCGAGTTCGCGGGCCGCGCGCGGCATGCCGGGCACGAGTGCCCGCACCGGTTGCCGCCGCTCGGAAGGGATCTCGGTCACGGCGCCGATGGTGCGACGCACCGCACCGAGGACGATCAGCAGCATGGCGATGAGGAGCACGCCGGCGGAGGCCCAGAGGGCGACGTCGGCGCGGGTCTGCGGTGCATACGTCACGTCGATCGTGTAGTGGCCGCCCTTCGGCAGCACCCATCCGGTCGAATATCCGTCGATGACTTGCGGTTTCCCGAGGTCCTGACCGTTCGCCGTCGCGTGCCACTTCGCGTTGTAGCTCTGGCCGATGACGATGGCGGCCGGACCGTGGCTGGTCACCTGCATCGACAGGTGGGACCTGCTCTTGTCTGTGACCTTCATCCGCGGTGCGGGTGACGCATGGTGCGATGTGGCCTGCACGTCGAGCAGATCCAGCGTGTCGAGGGTGAATCCCGGTGCCTGCTCGATGGTGTGGGCCCCTCGCCCGAGGGTCGTCGTGCCGCAGCCGACCCACCGGGTGCCCTGGTCGTCGGCGTCGGCCGGCTTGCCGGTGTCGGGCCTCATGCGCACGGGCTCGCCGTCGACCGTGGCGACGGTGACGCACTTGGCGTCCGGCGCCTGTTGTGCCACCGGCCGAATCGTCACCCCCGTGTCGATTTTCGTGAATCGCGCGGGTGCGCCTCCGAGCGGTCCGTTGGTGCGGTCGATGGTCACCCGCACCGTGCGACCGGACTGCTTCGGGAAGTGGATCGTGGTGGTGCCGTGAAGCTTCAGCGACGCCGTCTTGACCGGCTTCCCGTCGACGCTGATCGTGACGCGGGACGCTCGGAGCGTGCCCCGGCCGGACTGGTCGCCCGGCCCGGCACGTTGAGTGATCGCGACCTGCGAGATCTGGCGGCGCGGGCTCTTCAGCTGCCACCAGGAGCCCTTCATCTCGCCGCCGGGCACCCACCCGGTGGCGTCACGTCCGTCCGCGGCGAGTGATGCACGCGAACGGCGTTGATGGAAATAGAAATCCGATGAGCTCGCGACGAGATCGTCGGGGAAGCCCGCGATGCGGTCGTAGGTGCGTTCGCTCGCGGCGTCGGACACCCGCACGTCGGCGGTGGTCTTGAACGTGCGCGAGTCGGGCAGCGTGACGATCCGGCGCAACCCGGTCTGCGTGTCGTCGCGCACCGACGGGGTGCCCTGCACGCGCCGCAGCAGCACGTCGAGCGGGGTCTTGTCGAAGGCGGCCCGCTGCCGGTCGTCCAGCTGCCGATACCGCGTCGTGAAGGTCGTCGGTGTGCGGGCGGTGCGCTCGGCGCGCGGACCCGGCATGGCGATGTCGCGGATGCCCACCAGGTTGTAGCCGCGGCCACGCTGGGAATCGATCGTCACGGTGACCTTCGAGGTCTTCACGCCCCCGAAGTCGAACGATGCGTAACCGTCGTCGGGCAGACGTTTGGTCACCGCCTTGCCGTCGGCGCGCACGGTGACCTTGTCGATCTTGGCCGAACCCACCTGCGCCTGCGCGATCTTCATCGTGTGCAGCACGATCGGGGAAGGCTCGGTGATCGTGAGGACCTGGCCGGGGCCGCGATTGAAGTCGCCGAACAGCCACGCGGTGGACGGGTCGTCGTCGAGCGCGTTGGCCGCGACGCCGTAGGGGATCTTGAAGAACGTCGCGCCCTGCGACGTCGCCGAGACCGTGGCGCCCGACCGCACGAGAACGGTCTGATCCTGCGGGTCGTCGCCCAGCGTGCGGGTCAGACCGGTGCTCTCCCCCGCCGTGAGCAGGGCGCCCTCCCCGTCGGTCAGGCGGCCGGGAATCGCGGACCGGCGTGCGTTGGTGTCGGTGATGACAAGGCGGTGAGAGCCCCCGAGGTGCCGGGAGAGCCGGTCGGCCGGCACGTCCTGCGCATAGCTGAACGACGGTGTCGACTTCAGCAGCCCCGCGCCCTGCAGCAGTGGCACCGACCATCCGTCGCCCGCGACCAGCAGCGAGTCGCCGAGATCCTCGGCCCGCACCGTGTCGCGTGGGTGAGCCACGTCATACACCTGCAGTGGGGGCAGCTTCGCCTCCTGCTGGGATTCCTCGTCCTGCACGCTTCCGACGACGAACTCGCCCGGCGGGCCGAAGCTCTTGGCGCGGTGCAGCCCGCGGTCCTGCTCCATGACGCGGTCGACCCGTAGGGGTCGGGCCCCGCCGTCGGCGCGCCACCTGGTGTCGTGCCGGACGAGGATCTGGCCGGCGCCGAGATACCGGGCGTAGGCGGACATCGTGCCGGGCGGCACCACACCGTCCTGCAGGGTGCGGTCCATCGCCATGAGGAAGTTGGCTCCGGGCGCCGACGCGTTGGGGGTGGTTTCGGGGATGATGGCGCGCCGACTCATCAGGGAGTTCGCCACGTCGTCCGGCCGCTCGGCGGTCCACCGGTATGACGAGCGGGTCTGCCCGGGCGCGAACAACACGCTGGAGGCCGAGCCCTGGCCATCGAGCCAGGACGCCGCCTTGTGCCAGTAGGCCGGCACGTTCATCTCCGATGTGTAGAGCCGCCCGGTGAGCGCGGGCAGGGTCCAGGCGAACACCAGCACGAAGCAGCACGCGCCCACGACCGGGGCCGCACCCGGCAGCTTCCACAGCCGCGGACCGACCTTCAGCAGCGCGATCCCGATCGCCAGCGCCAGCCCGAGAGCCAGCAGCGCCCCGATCTTGTTGGTCGTGCGGAACGCCGCCATGCCCGGCAGATGCAGGAACCAGACGACGGCGTGGCCGAATGGCGAGGCGGGATGATCCTCCGACGGGAACGCCCCGACCATGACGACCGCCGCGATGCCCACGAGCACGGCGGCCAGACCGCGCACCAGGCCGCGGCACCACCGCAGCGCGAGGATGCCGAGCGCGGGCCACGCGATGGTGAGCATCATCATCACCGGGCTGGTCAGATAGACCGCGTCCTGCGGCACCCAGGCCCCTTGGTCGCCCATGCCGTAGAGCGGCCACAGCCCGAGGCCGCGCAGCACCTCCGGGAACGAGGAGACCTTCGCGATGCCGGTGATCGTCTCGGAGCTGTCGGCGATCTGCACTCCGTGACCGATCGCGGCGATCGACGGCACCAGCCAGTAGGCGCTCACCCCGACCACGAAGATCGCGCACTTGGCGAGCACCGCGCCGATGTGCCGCCACGACATACCCCAGTCGGATCGGGCGAAGATCATGACCGGGATGAGAGCGATCAGCTGGAAGACCGGCACGACCGCCACGTTCATACCCGACATCGCGAAGAACAGCAGACCGAAGACCGCCGGCCACACCCACGCGCTCCAGCCCCACCCGCGCTCGCCACGCAGAGCACGCACGAAGGCGAGCAGCATCCAGGGCAGCACTGCATAGGGCAGCGCGATCGCGAGGGTGGTCCCCGCCTGCACGGCATACGGGTTGGCCACGAAGACCACCCCGGCGGCAAGGCCGGCCCATCGGCCCGCGCTCGGGCTCAGCCGCCGCAGCAGTCTCGCAGCACCCCACGCGGCCAGCAGCCACAGCGCGAAGTGGAGGGTCTTGAACGCCCACTCGGGTGACAGGCCGATCCCGCGCAGGGCACTGGTGACCAGCAGCACCGGCACGAGGCCCACGTTGAAGTTGCCGGCGCCCAGATACGGCGAGCTCGACCATGCGGACAGGTATGCGCCCACCATCCGCCACGGCGCGAGATAGACCTCGGGCTTGATGTCGGTGTAGAAGCTGCCCAGGCCGTTCAGCCCGACGATCAGCCCGAGCAGCACGACCAGAGCAGCCACCGTCAGGCCGTAGGCGGTGACGTGTCGGCGCAAGGCGTGGAACTCCAAAGAGTCGTGGCCGCGCCGTCGTGGCGCGTCGGGTGATGCGCGACCCAATATAACCCGTATATAACTGGCCAGTAACCTGCGACGCATGGCGTTTCATCCGCCATGCCCACGACACATGCGAGGGACGAGACCGACACCGTGACCAGCGCCTCCGGCGAGACCGCGCCGACCCGCTCCCACGGGTCGGGCGCTGCCCTCGGCCTGCTGCTGGGCGTCGCCATGGGCGGCGCCAACGTGCTCGGCTACGTCATGGTGCTCGTGCTGTCGCGGGCGCTCGGCCCGGCCGACTTCGGCGGCTACACCGCTCTCAGCACCTACGGGGTGATCCTGGCGATCCCGGCCGGCGCCTTCCAGGTGATGATCGCGCGGCGACTGTCTCGCGGCGCCGACGGCGATGCGCAGCGCACGTCGGGCCTGCGCCTGGCCGGCGTCACCGGCGTGATCCTGCTGTGCGCCACGTGTCTCGCGTCGCCGTGGCTGGCCGCATCGTTCCACCTCGCCTCGCCGCTGTCGGCCATGTTGGCCGGCGCCATCATCGTGCCGATGCTCACCACCGGATGCTTCCAGGGTCTGCTGCTGGGCGACCATCGCATCCGCGGCCTGGCCCTTCTCTATGTCGTGACGGCCGGCACCCGCCTGATCGCCGCCGTGGTCTGCGCCGGGATGGGATGGGGCGTCACCCAGGTCTTCGCGGCGATGCTGGGTGCGGCGATCGTGACGGCGCTGTGCGGGGCCTTCATGTGCCGTTCGCGCATCGCCGTCCTTCCCGCGACGGGTGTCGGGATGGTCGCCGAGATGATCCGGTCCAACAGCACGCTGGCGGCCTACACCGTGCTGACCAACGTCGACGTGCTGCTGGCGCGCCACTTCCTCACGCCCTACGAGTCGGGCGGCTATGCGCTCGCCTCGAGCTTCGGACGAGCCATCTGCTGGGGCACACAGTTCATCGCCCTGCTGATCATTCCGCGTATGCACGGCAGGGATGCGTCACGCACCCTCCTGGGCGCCGGCGCTCTGGTCGCCGGAATCGGCGCCGCCGGCCTGGGCGTCGTCGCCATCTCGCCGTCATGGTGGATCACCGTCGCCGGCGGGCCGCAGTTCGACAGCTTCGGTGACCTGGCGCTGGCCTTCGTCGGCCTCGGGATCGCCTGGGCCCTCGCCCAGATCTGGTTGTTCTCCGAGATGGGCTCCAACCGGGGCCGTCTCGGAGTGCTGACCTGGATCGTCGTCGCCCTCGAGGTGGCCGCCATCGCGCTGGTATGGCACCGCAGCGCGGCGCAGATCGTCGCCGTGTGCGCCGTCGGGGCGCTCGTGATCGCGCTCGCCGGCCTCGCCCTCACGATCAGGCGACACCGCCGGGGTATCCGCGCACCATCAGCAAGAGCGGGCAGAGCGCGGCACAT
>CAYPQR010000167.1:0-6752 GCA_964412865.1 uncultured Intrasporangiaceae bacterium | reverse complement strand
CCATGACCCCTGAGGTCATCGCCAGGATGACCGACGCGCCCTGATCATCGAGTCGCGGTCCGAACCGGACCGATCCGCACCGACCGAAAGGACTGCCCATGTCACAGGGCGCAACACCTCAGACCACCGCGCGACCGGACGAGTCGATCGACGAGGTCGCGGCGACCTGGCGGCCGCTGGCCGTCCTCCTCGCCGCGACCTTCATGACCTTCCTGGACTTCTTCATCGTCAACGTCGCTCTGCCGTCGATGCGTCGCGATCTCGAGGCGAGCCCCACCGCGTTGTCATTCGTCGTCACGGGGTATGCGTTGACGTTCGCGGTCGGCATGATCACCGGTGGCCGGCTCGGCGATCGCCACGGCAGGCGGCTGATCTTCACCATCGGACTCGCCCTGTTCACCCTCGCCTCGGCCGTCTCCGGTCTGGCGCCGGACATCGCGACACTCAACGTCGCCCGGATGCTGCAGGGCGCGGCGGGAGCGCTGCTCACCCCGCAGGTCCTCGCCATGATCGGCGTGATCTACACCGGACCACGCAGGACACGTGCCTTCGCGGCATACGGATTCGCGATGGGAATCGCGGGCGTCCTCGGCCAACTGCTCGGGGGCCTGCTCATCGCGGCCGACCCGTGGGGCCTCGGCTGGCGCCTGATCTTCCTGATCAATGTGCCCGTCGGGATCGCTGCCCTTCTGATCACCCGCCGTGTGATCCCCGAGACCTTCGGTATGGGTGCACGGCTGGATCTGGCGGGCCTGGTGCTGTTGACCGCGGCCCTGTCGCTGGTCGTCCTGACGCTCGTGGAGGGCCCGTCGCGCCACTGGCCGTGGTGGTCCTGGACCTCACTCGTCGTCGCCGCCGTACTCCTGGTGGGCCTGGTCACGCATCAGCGCGCCCGGCGTCGCCGTGGTCGCGCACCCTTGATCGATCTCGACCTCTTCGCAGTGCGGTCGTTCGTCGCCGGCGAGATCGTCACCATCACGTTCACGGCGATCCCACCGTCCCTGTTCTTCGTGCTCGCGATCTATCTGCAGCAGGGACGGGGAATGTCAGCCCTCGCGTCCGGCATCCTGTTCAGCAGCGTCGGCGCCGGGTACTTCCTCGCCATCCTCTGTGCGGGGCGCATCGCCGCGCGCGTCGGTCACGGCGTCCTGTCGATCGGATCCGTCGTCAGCGCGGCCGGGCTCGTGCTCCTCCGCGACGCCGCGCACTCCCCGATCGGCCTCCTCGTGCCAGGCCTGGCCGTCGTCGGCGCCGGCATCGGCCTCGTCCTGGTGCCTCTGACGTCGACCGTCCTGGCCCGAGTCACGCCCGAGCAGGCCGGCTCGGGTGCGGGAGTGCTCGCGACCACGCAGCAACTCGCCGGCGCGCTCGGAGTCGCGGTGATCTCCACGGTGTTCTTCTCCGCCGACGACGTGGTGAGCGGCTTCGCGCTCTGCACGGCCGCGCTCGCCGCACTCGGCATGGTCAGTGCGCTCGCGACACGGCTTCTGCGTGCGGCGTGATCGTCGGTCAGGCCGCGGCGCTCCCGGGGGTCACGACATCGATCGTCGACCCCCGGGAGGTCTTGCGGACCCTGACCTGGGCAGGGATGCGGTCTCGAAGCTCTCGCACGTGGCTGACGATGCCGACCGATCTGCCGCCGGCTCGCAGCGCATCGAGCACCTCCATCACCTGCTCGAGGCTGTCCTCATCGAGCGAGCCGAATCCCTCGTCGACGAAGAGGGTCTGCAGGGGTCGCCCACCGGCGTCCCTCAGCACGGCGTCGCCGAGCCCGAGGGCGAGGGCGAGGGACGCCATGAACGACTCGCCGCCGGACAGCGTCGTGGTATCCCGCACGGCGCCGGTCCACGAGTCTCGCACTCGCAGCCCGAGCCCGCTCTTGGCACCTCGCCGCGCCAGTGCGTCGGTGTGCTCCAGGCTGAAGCGGCCGCTGGTCATCACCCGCAGCTTCTCGTTGGCCAGCGCGGTCACCGACTCCAGGCGGGCTGCGAGCACATAGGCCGTCAGACGCATCCGCAGCCGGTTTTCTCCCGACCCTGACACGACGTCCGCAAGGGGTTCGATTGTGGCCAATTCGTCGAAAACATCACGGCTTTCGTCGATGACCTGCTCGATCCGTGTCTGCAGTGCCTGCAAACTCCTGTCTGCCCGTTCGGTCGCAGACTGGCGCGCCTGCGCCGCGCGTGCGGCGTGCTTGGCGCGCGCACACACGGCCTCGAGCGCCGCGAGGTCCGGCGCGGCCTGGGCGAGAGCCTGCTCGACATCCGGCATCGCGAGCACCCCCTCGGCGCGTGCGCAGGCGTCCTGCTCGGCATCGAGCTCGGCTTGCATCTGATCCTGGACGGGCTCCGGCAGGAGCGCCGCCTCCGCGGACTCGGCGGAATCGAAGCCGTGTTCGTCGACCGCCGCCGCCAGCCGATCACGGGCCGCGTCGAACTCCTGCCGTGCGGCGCGGAGCACCTGGCGGCTCTCCAGCACGTCCGCGACGGCCTGCTCCGTCAGTCGATGGCGAGCCTCGAGTCCGTCGAGCTCCTGGGGGTGCGGTCCACCACCGGCTACGCAGGGACATGCTCCGTCGTGCTTCAGAAGCGTTGCCGCCAGGCTTTTCTCGCAGAGATCGAGATCGGCTCTGGAGGTCTCGAGCGCCGCCTTGGCGATCGATACGGCCTCGTGCGCGACCGTCAGATCCTCCCGGACCGTCGTCAACTCCGAGGTGAGCTCGTCGAGCTCAGCTTGCAGCCCCACTCGCGACTGCTCTGCTGTGATCGCACTCTCGACACGTGCGTTCGCGGCGTCACGGTGGTGCTGGAGCGAGCCGATGACCTGCCCCACACGGTCCGCCGGTGAATCGTCATCGAGATCGATCGCCAACCCATCGGCGACGAGGGTGTGCGGCAGCGCGCCGAGCGCCTCGCCGACACGGGCATGCGCCGCCTCGACACGGGCTCCCGCGGTCGTCGCGGCGTGCTCCGCGGTCCGCAGCGCCTTGCGGGCCTCGGCGGCATCGCGTTCGGCGGCGTCGATCCGGTCCTCACCGACGGCTTCGTGGTCGTCGGCCGCCGGGGCCGGGTGATCTGTCGAACCGCATACGGCGCAGGGGTGCCCGTCACGAAGGTCGAGTGCCAGCCGGGCGGCGATCCCGTCGAGATAGCGGCGGCGAAGCTGCAGGACGCGCTCCTCTCGAGACGTGAACCGGGCAGCCTCCCGATCGACGCGGGCACGCGCTGCAGCGCGCTCCGCGAGCCATCTCGTGAGTTCATCCGCCGCCGTGAGCGCACTCTCGAGAGCCTTCAGCTCGGATGTGGCGTCGCCGAGTTCGGCCTCGGACCTCGCGCATTCCTCGAGGCGTTGCGCGATCCCCTCCTGCGCGGTAGAGACCTCTTCGAGCCGATCCGTGCGCGACTCGGCCCTGCGGCACGCCTGCGCGTAGGCGGTCTCGGCGGTCTTGACACGCTGACGCAGCACCTCGCGACGCTGGACGAGGGGACGCGCCTGCTGCAGCCGGCCGCGCCCCTCGTCGAGTCGCGCCTGGACGTGGGCCAGTGCCGCGTCGTCCACGCACTCGGCCAAACCGTCGCGTCGCGCGGCCCGCATGGCGGATTCCGCCGCCGAAACGGCCTCGGTCAAGGCGGCACGACGGCGGACGTAGTTCGCGTGGTCGGGACGGATCAGCCGTGCACGCCGCGCTGACTCCAGTCGTGCGAGCCTCAGCTCGCGATCGGCGGCACCGGCGGCGAATCGCTCGACACACGCCCTCGCGTCGGCAGCAGCGGCCTGCAGCCGCGCCGTGGTCTCGGCCTCCGTCAGCGTCCGCTGATGCCTCTCGGCGTCGGCCGAGGCGGCATCGGCCTCGGCCATCGCCACACCCACGCGATCGCTCATCGAGGTCTGCGCCCGCGAGACCAGGTCGGGTAGTGCGGTGATCTCCTCGCCCGACCACTCCAGGAGTCCGAGGTCGGCGTCGACCTCGCAGACGGCGTCCTCGGCTCGAGCAAGATGAGTCCGCACCTGCTCGCGGGCGTCGTCGACCGCTGCGCGCAACTGTTTGCGGCGATCGACGAAGTAGGTCTCGACATCGCTGAATCGGCTGATGTCGAAGAGTCTTTGCAGCACCTCGCTGCGCTCGTCGGGCCTGGCACGCAGGAATGCGGCGAATTCACCCTGGGGGAGCAACACCACCTGGGCGAATTGGTCGAGGTGCATGCCGATGAGGTCGTGGATCATCGCACCGGCTTCGTCCAGGCGGGTCGCCACACCGCGCCAGGAGCCGTCACGGAGCTCCTCCAGCAGGATCCGGGCCTGACGTCGCGTGGTGCCACTGCCGCGCTTCTTGGGTGCGGTGTGCTCCGGTGAACGTTCGACGCGCAGGCGGCGTCCGGCGACGGTGAACTCGAGACTCACCACCGGCCGTGCGCCGGGCTCGGCGTGGTCGCTGACCAGCGTCTCGCGACTTCCTGCGCGCGAGCCCGGCACACGGCCGTAGAGCGCGAAACAGATCGCGTCGAGAATGCTGGACTTGCCGGCTCCTGTGGCACCGTGGATCAGGTGGAGACCGTGCGCGCTCAACGCATCGAAGTCGATGACTTGAGTGTCGGCGTACGGGCCGAATGCCTGCAGTTGCAGCCGATGGATCCTCATGCGGCCCCCTCGCCGGATCCGCGGTGGGATGCCACGGCACCCTCCTCGTCGGTCACCGCGCGGTGCACCCTGGCACCGTCGAGGGCTTCGGTGAGGGCGTGGCGTTCGGCCCCGCTCGCGGGGTGTCCGCCGCGCACGTGGTCGAGGAAGTCGCAGCACAGCTGGATGTCCGACTTGTCCTTGACGCGAGCGGAGTAGTCGGACGACCCGACGCCGACGGCGGGCACGGCGAACTCGAGTTGAAGGGTGTGCGGGAAGCGCCGACGCACCCGCTCCATCGCCCCGAGCGGCTGCACCGCGTCGGTGAGCGTCACGTGGCACCAGGCGCTTTCGGCATCGGACAGGTCGTCATCGGCCAGCAGATCGTCGAGGGCGCCGCGCAGCCTGACCAGCGGGCGCAGGACGGGGGCGGCGATCGTCTCACATTCGATGCGTCCGTCGTGGACGTCGACGAGCACGCTGCTCTTGACGTGATCGGCCTCGCTGAACGACATCGCGACCGGCGACCCGCTGTAGCGAACGGCGGAGGCGAGCTGCTGCGGACCGTGCAGGTGCCCGAGGGCCGCATAGTCGACCGACGCGAACACACTCGCCGGGACGGCACTGACCCCGCCGACGCTGATGTCCCGCTCCGACTCACTGGTCGTCGCCCCCGTGACGAATGCATGCGCCATGACGACCGAGGGCACGCCGCGCCCGGCCGCGTCGTCCTCGACCCTGCGCATCGCTGCCCGAAGCACGCCGGCGTGGGTCGCCTCGGGGGCGCCCAGAGCCGCGGCGCACAGCGCCGGCTCGAGATAGGGCAGGGGATAGATCACCACCTCGTCGAGATCGACCGGGACACCGATGTCGTCCGTGGTGGTGCGGATGTGCACGCCGGCCGACGCCATGACGCGCGACCCGAAACCCAACCGGATCGCCGAGTCGTGGTTGCCGCTGGACAGCACCACCTGGGCACCCGCGTCCACGAGTCGGGCCAAGGTCTCGTCGAGCAGCGCCACCGTGTCCGGCGCCGGCAACGCACGGTCATAGACGTCCCCGGACACGAGCACCGCGTCGATCTGCTCCGCACGCACCACCTCGACGAGGTGATCGAGGTAGGCCGCCTGGGCGTCGAGCAACCCGACCCCGTGGAAGCTGCGCCCGAGATGCCAGTCGGAGGTGTGGATCAACCGCATACCCGCAGACTAGAAGACCCCTCCGACAACCTTCCTGATGCGAAACGGCGCGCCGGGCAGTCATTCGTTCGTATCGTGGTCGCAGGCCAAAGGAGGCGGCGCTATGGGCGAGGACATTGTCGGCACGTCGTACACCCGAGAGCAGCGGCAGGAATACCGCGAGAAGGTCCGCCAGGATCTCGACGTCTTCGAGCGGATGCTGGCCACCCACGGCTTCGAGTTCGACCGGCAGCTGACCGGCATGGAGATCGAGATGAACCTCGTCGACGACTCCTTGGACCCGGCGATGAACAACGCGGCCGTCCTGGAGCACATCGCCGATTCCGACTACCAGACCGAGCTCGGCCAATACAACATCGAGTTCAATGTCAGCCCGCGCCCGATGCCCGGCGACTCCGCACTCCACCTCGAACAGGACCTGCGTGCCAGCTTGAACCGTGCGGAGCAGAAGGCCGGCGAGCGAGGCGCCCACCTGGTGCAGATCGGCATCCTGCCGACGCTGATGCCCGAGCACTTCAGCACCGAGTGGATGAGCGCCAACGACCGCTACGCGGCACTGAACGAGGCGATCTTCGCCGCCCGCCGCGAGGACCTGTTCATCGACCTGGAGGGCCAGACGGGTGAGCGTCTGGCCATGTATGCCGACTCGATCGCGCCGGAGTCGGCATGCACCAGCGTGCAGTTGCACCTGCAGGTGCGCCCGCAGGACTTCGCGAACCACTGGAACGCGGCCCAGGCGCTCAGTGCGTTGCAGCTCGCCGTCGGCGCCAACTCTCCCTTCTTCTTCGGCAAGCAACTGTGGCACGAGAACCGCATCGAGATCTTCGCGCAGGCCACCGACACCCGCTCGATCGAGCTGCAGAACCAGGGCGTGCGGCCGCGAGTGTGGTTCGGGGAGCGGTGGATCACCTCGATCTTCGATCTCTTCGAGGAGAA
>CAYPQR010000166.1:0-6761 GCA_964412865.1 uncultured Intrasporangiaceae bacterium | reverse complement strand
AGCGCACCTGTCTTGTAAACAGGTGGTTGTCGGTTCGAGTCCGATCGCCGGCTCAGCAATTCCCCTGGAGCGGCACGACGTAGGGCCGCGGAGATCCGGGTGGATCCGCCGCGGCCCATCGGGCTGCTCGTTCACAAGACGGGTGGCCGGCCCAGGCGAGTCATGGTGGCCACCGTCCGCCAGCTCATCGGCCGGCGCTCGGGCCGGTCGGCCCACGCCTCCCGATATCCGGCGGCGACGTCTCGCAGCCGTTCGCGCCGGACCGCGGACACGGCGGTCCACGTGATCAGGTGCCCCGCCAGGACGGGCGCAGGTAGCGAACGCCATGCCATCCAGAGCCGATTGCGGGCCTGCAGTCGCAGGTGGTCGGCATGCCGTGACGGCGCAGTGCGGGGGTGGAAGGCGGTGAGGTCCGCGGCATACCAGATGGACCACCCGCGATCCAGCAGGCGCCAGGCGAGGTCGGACTCCTCCATCGCGTAGAAGAAGCGGGGGTCGAAGGCGCCGACGTCGGCGAACGCCCTCACCCGCACGGCGCAGGCTGCCCCGACGAAATGCGTCACCGGACCGGCCCGTTCGGCCGAGCCACCGCCCACGCGGGGCACATGCCGCCGTTGGGACAGGCCCTTCTCGTCGACGATCCGGAGCGCCATGGCGCCCAGAGTGGGATCGTCGTCGAAGCCGTCCAGGATCCTCGCCAGGTGGTGGGTGCCCTGGAGCTCGGCGTCGTCGTCGAGGAACACCACGACGTCGGCCCTGGTCGCGGCGACACCGATGTTGCGCCCGCGCGGGATGCCGGCGTTCTCGGGCAGCACGATCAGCTGGTCGCCGAGGTCGGGATCACAGGGTGCCGCTCCGTTGACCACGAGCACCACGTGCGGGTTCACGCCTCGCTGGCGTCGAACCGATGCCACAGCGCGGCGTAGTTGCTCCGGCCGGTCGGACTGCGTCAGGATCACGACGGCGATGCGGTGACGCAGGGGAGTGGGGCTGACCAGCTTCTGCGGCTCGGCCCATTGCGTTCTCTCCAGCTGAATGGTCATGTCTGCGGGACGCCTTTCGGGATCAGGGCGACGCAACGCGCCGCCTCGTTTGCTTGCCGGGCGGCGGCGGACCAGTCTCCGTTCCTGGCCAGGCCGACCGCGGATCGCCCAGCGAAATAACAGGAATGGGCGAGCGCTCTCCGGACCGTCGACGGTCGCCGTTCGGGTGCGACGTGTGCGCACACCGCACCGATGGCCGTCACTCGTTCGCGGACGTTGGCGCCGGTGCGCACGAGTGTCGAGGTGTGCGAGCCGGCGTGCCGTCGGTAGCGCGCAAGGACCTCGTCGACGAAGACCACCGGTCCGTCGGCCGCGAGGCGGGTCCACATCTCCCAGTCCGCGGTATGCGGCAGGTCGACGCGATAGCCGCCGAGGCGCTCGTATGCAGTGCGTCGCACCACGATTCCGGGTGCCCGCACGCGGTTCGAGACCGCGAAGGCGTCGAGGGCATCCGTCCACACGCGTGTTCCGTCTTGATAGGACCGCGTCGTATAGGTCTGGACCCCATCGGCGTCGATGTCCTGAACACGGCACACGGCCGCAACGGCAGTCGGATCGGCGAGCGCGCACTCCATGGCCGAGTAGAAGCCCGGAAGCGTCTCGTCGTCGCCGTGCAGCAGGTGGACCAGGTCCCCTTGCGCGAGGTCGATGCACCGGTTGAATGTCGGGACCGCGCCGAGGTTGGTCGGGCTGCGAACGAAGCGGATCCGCCCGCCGCCGATCTGCTCGGTCACGCGGGCCGGGTCGTCGCTCGAGGCATCGTCTATGACGATGATCTCGGCGTCGTCTCGGCCACCGAGTTGCGCCATGACTTCGGGCAGCGCCCGCGCGAGGTACTTCGCGCAGTTGTGGACGGGTATGACGACGGACCAGCGTGGTCGCGCGCCGAATCGCAGGGGCGTGATCGCGGGGGTGTCGAGGGCCGGGGTTTCTGAGTTCCGTGCCATGACAACAGCGTCGGCGGCATCGGCGACTGCGGGGTGAACACCGGTCGTGCAGGAAGTGACAGTCTGCGGTCACTCTCGTGTGGTCGCCGTTCGCGGCGTTGTGTCGTGCTTAGGGTGGGGCCGTGATCTTCACACACCGTGCTGTCCATCGTCTGACATCCATCGCCGAAAGCGGCCAAGGCATCCATGAAATGGAGGATTCGCAATGAGATTCGGGATCGCCGGCGCCGGGTTCTCCGGCGCGGTCATCGCTCGAGAGGTCGCTGAGGCCGGCCACGCCGTCGTCGTCTTCGACACTCGGGACCACGTCGCAGGCAACTGCCACACGGAGCGCGATCCCGAGACGGGGGTGATGATCCACCGCTACGGTCCACACATCTTCCATACCGGGAACGAGCGAGTATGGACGTATGTCAATCGATTCGGCGTCATGATGCCCTACAACCACCGAGTCAGGACCACGGTCGGCGGCCGGACCTACCTCCTTCCGGTCAACCTGCTGACCATCAACCAGCTCTTCGAGACCGCGATGCGACCCGACGAGGCACGCGCCTTCATCGCGGAGCAGGCGGACCAGACGATCGGGGAGCCGCG
Source organism: uncultured Intrasporangiaceae bacterium (assembly GCA_964412865.1). Taxonomy (GTDB): domain Bacteria; phylum Actinomycetota; class Actinomycetes; order Actinomycetales; family Dermatophilaceae; genus Leekyejoonella. Next base: position 4,177 of record CAYPQR010000166.1, on the reverse strand, counting down.
CAACTTCGAGGAGCAGGCTCTGAAGTTCATGGGTCGCAGGCTGTATGACGCCTTTTTCCACGGGTATACGCGCAAACAATGGGGTCTCCCGCCGACCGAGATCCCGGCCTCGGTGCTCAAACGTCTCCCCCTGAGATTCAGTTATGAGGACTCCTACTTCAACCACCCGCACCAGGCCATCCCCCGCGACGGCTACACCGCGATCGTCGCCGGCATTCTCGACCATCCGAACATCGAGGTGCGACTGTCGACCCCGTACACGGAGTCGGATCGGTGGGACTTCGACCATTCCATCTGGACGGGTCCGCTCGACGCCTGGTTCGGCTACGAGTTCGGCCGCCTGCGTTACCGGACACTCGACTTCGAGGAGATCCGGGTGACGGGAGACCACCTCGGGTGCTCCGTCATGAACTTCGGCGACGTCGACGTCCCCTACACGCGCATCGCGGAGCACAAGCACTTCGCTCCCTGGGAGGAGCACGAAGGCTCCGTGTGCTTCCGTGAATACAGCCGCCTGGCCGAGCCGGACGACATCCCGTACTATCCGATCCGGCTCGCAAACGACAAGAGCCTGCTCGAGAAGTACACGGCCGCGGCCCGTTCGGAGACGGGTGTGACCTTCGTCGGCCGGCTCGGCACCTACCGGTACCTCGACATGGACGTCACGATCGGAGAAGCTCTAGCCGCGGCCGACGGGATCCTCGAGGCGATCGGTGAGCGGCGACCGATCCCGTCGCTGTTCGTCGACGCCTGAGTCGCAGGCCATCTCGAGCCGGCGCTCGATGTCCTCGAGACGCTGCTCCATCCGCCGGAGCCGCCGGTCGATCACCGTCAACCCGAAGAGGACGTCCCTCCCCCCGGAGTCGGACGCTCCGCTTCGGGCGCGAGTGAGATAGCCGGGCAGGCGGCTTCCCTGCACGGAGTTGCGCAGGTATCGGCCGGTGACCAATGCGGTGTGCCTCACCCCGGAGTGACGCAGGTGGAAGGCCGCGCTCACGACCGGGTTGTCCGTCTTGGGCCGGGTGGACAGAATGCGGGCGAAGGCCGCGAAGTCTCGCTTGGCTACGGCGGTGCTCAGACGCCGCGCACTCTCGCCCTTGTTGTTCTCCCGAAGCGACCGCGTGATCGCCTCGCTCGAATACTCCGCGAATATCGGTGTGAGAGCGTCGAACAGTCGGCGCTGCAGGTGTGGTGGGGTGCGCCGGGAGATCCACTCCATCTGAGAGATCACCCAGCCGAGGAGTGCGGTCTGGTAGAGGTCGAGGACTCCTCGGGAAGCCAGCCAGGTGTGGATGGTGTCGTGATGGTGGAAGATGTGGAACAACCGCTCGTCGATCGTGGCCATCGTCTGGCCGGCCCGTGCGACCCGGTGGTGACAAAGCACCTCGGGCACGACCGCGATCGAGCCGGCCGAGACGACGCAGAACCAGTGGAACGGGTTGTCCTCGAAGAATCCATCACCCACCGGGAACCGGATGGGCCCTTTCTCCAGGAGATCCCGCCGATACAGCTTGCGCCAGGGCACGGCTATGAAGCGAAGGAACACCTGACGGGTCGGCACGTCGAGCTCGTAGTAGGGGGAGGCCAGTTCGGCCCATCGGTGTGCGTCCGCGGGGTCACGTCGTTCGCCTGTGCCGTCCACCTCCTCCTGATATTCGCACATCGCAAGGTCGGCATCATGCGAGATGGCGGCGCTGCGCAGTCGCTCGAACATCGTGGGCTCGACGTGGTCGTCACCGTCGACGAACCCGACCCAGGCGGCGGTTGCCCGGTCGAGGCCGGCGTTGGCGGCGGTCGCCACGCCGCCGGGGCTGTTTTCGCCGAGCAGCACCGGGACGAAGCGGGGGTCCTGGGCGCAGAAGTTCGCGATCCGCTGCGGTGTCGAGTCGGAGGACCCGTCGTCCACCACGAGGACCTCGATGTCGGTGAGCGTCTGCGCCGCCACACTCTTCAGGCACTGTTCGATGTAGTCCTCGATGTTGTATGCGGTCACGATGATGCTGACGTCGGCCACTGTCGGTTCCTTTCGTCCGGTCACGCCTGAGCACGATGGATGATGCGGCCGGCCAGGCCGGCGTCCTGCTTGTGTCGGATGCGGTGGAAGTCGCCGAGATCGATGCGCAACATGTGCTCTTGCACACGCAGATTGAACTCGTCGCGGACATCCGGGGTGATCCGGCTCGATGCCCACCCCGTCACCCGAGTCACGAGACTCCAGTACTCGGCGGCATACCTCCTGCGTTTCTCCGGCCTTGCCTCGAGGGCGGTGTAGGTCTCGTCGAGGGCGTCGACGAGGCTGAGGCGTGCCCGGCTCTCGCGGTTGGTCAGATTGCGCCCGCCGGTGCCCACGATGTGGGTGCACAGCGGTCGATCGATCAGGAGGACGGTGTCCGCGTCGATGAGGGTGAGCCAGTGCCCCAGGACGTCGTTGTGCACCTGGGTTGCGCCGAAGCGTAGGCCGGTCCGTCGATAGTGATCGGTGCGCACGATCTTGTTCCACGGGTAGTTGGTGAAGCCGAGCAGCTTGGGCACGTCGTCCAGCCGGGCGAGCCGCCGTCCAGCTGTCGCGTACCTGTCCCACACCGCGGCGTCGAACGAGTTCATGCCCTCGGATGCCGAGTCGGGTCGCCGATACCGGTAGGGCAGCATCGCCACGCTGGCCGAGCTGTCGTCGAGCGCTCCCACCGCCGACGTCAGGCTCTCCGGGTGGATCTCGTCGTCGGCATCGAAGAACAACGCGTATCGGCCTGAGGCGCGGGCGAACCCGCGATTGCGGGCCACGCCGGCCCCCAGATTACGATCGAGTCGTTCGAGGACGATCCGTGGATCGTCGAGGGCGACGACGCGGTGGATCGAGTCGTCGGTGGAGGCATCGTCGACGACGACCAGCTCGATGGATGCCGAGTCGATCGCGAGGAAGGATCCGACGACGCCGGCAACGGTGGCGCTGGCGTTGTGCATGGGGATGATGACGGTCAGGTCGGGTTGGCTCATCTCGGGCTCGCTCTTCTGGGTTTGCGGGCTGGGAGCGGACGTGCGCGGCCAGCCTAGCGAGGTCGGTGGGCCCATCTGGTGCTGTGCCGGAGATGTCCCCTTGATGTCGCGAACTGTTCACGTGCCATTCAGAATTCGGGTGCTAATCTCGAATTCCAGTTAGTTCAAACGTGATCGGTGCCGCTATGCCTCTACCCAATTTCCTCATCGTCGGTAGTCAGAAGAGTGGGACCAGCTGGTTGCACCGGAGCCTGGGACGCTCGAAATACGTCTTCGCATCCGACGTCAAAGAGTTGAACTTCTTCAATCAGGCGGCCTTCGATGAGCCGGAGAAGCTGGCCGCCTTTCGTGCGCACTTCCCGGAGCACGATCTGCCGGGAGTGGAGTACTACCTCGAGACCACACCACACTACCTCCGGTCGAGGCTCACGACGGCCAAGAACATCCGGTCACTGCTGGGTTCGCCGAAGATGGTTGCGGTCTTTCGTCACCCGGTGGACCGCTACGAGTCGGCATACATTCACCACATGATGCGGGGCCGTTTCCCCTACACACCGACGATCAACGAGTTCACGGACGATTTCTCTGTGCTGTCATTCGGCCGGTACGCCGAGATCCTGGAGCGCTGGTGGACGATCCACCCCCAACTCAGACCCATGATCTACGACGACCTGGTCCAGGACCCGCTCGGCTTCGTGCACGACGTGATGGACTACCTGGGGCTCGAGTGCGACCTCGAAATGAGTGACCTGAGGTTCCGTTCCAACGACAAGCGCACGAAGGGTGCGCGCCTGGGCCCCGAGTGGGAAGTGATGCCGACACTTGACCCAGGTCTGCGTCGCCGGCTGTTCGAGGAGTATGCGGACGACACGCGCCGTCTCGAGGGGATGCTCGATCGCGACCTGAGTGCGTGGCGACCCGGCGCGGGCTGATGGCTGGTGCCATGCACCGGTGCCGGCACGCCCGCGCCGGATGCTCGCTGTCCGTCTCGGCCCTCGCGGAGGAGCATCCCGCCGAGCGAGAAGCGCCGTCAGGCGGTGGGCAGCTTCTCGTGTGCGGCCTCGACAGCGCCCTCTGCAAGCTCACCCAGGTTTGACCCGGCCTTCTGCGCGGCCTCGGCCGCGTCTCCGGCGAGTTCGCCGAGGCTCGATCCAGCCTTCTGGGCTGCCTCGGAGGCCCGCTG
>CAYPQR010000165.1:0-6776 GCA_964412865.1 uncultured Intrasporangiaceae bacterium | reverse complement strand
ACCGCTCATCAGGCACGACAACGGATGCGGACGGGTGATCCGCATCCACGTCGTCACCACCGAGCAATGCCACACGCAACAGCATTGACCGGTCGTCGCGGGCCTTGCAGCCCACGCAGGTACGACCGCTCATGAACAAGTCTACCGTAGGAACCTACGCAGGGTCTCCCGACATTCCCTCGACGCCGGAGGCGTCGACATTGTCGGGCCGGATGTCGATCCGCCACCCGGTCAGCTTCGCCGCCAGGCGGGCATTCTGCCCCTCCTTGCCGATCGCGAGGCTGAGTTGGAAGTCGGGCACGATGACGGTCGCCGACCGGGCCGCCTCGTCGACGATCCGCACCGACTGCACACGCGAGGGCGACAGCGCGGCCGCGATGAAGTGGGCGGGATCCTCGGAGTAGTCGACGATGTCGATCTTCTCCCCCTGTAGTTCGGTCATCACGGCACGCACTCGCGATCCCATCGGCCCGATACAGGCCCCCTTGGCGTTCAGACCCGGCACCTTGCTGTGCACGGCGATCTTCGTTCGGTGGCCCGCCTCCCTGGCGAGCGCGGCGATCTGCACCGAGCCGTCCGCGATCTCCGGCACCTCGAGCGCGAACAGTTTGCGCACCAGGTTCGGGTGGGTGCGCGACAGGCCGATCTGTGGGCCCTTCGGACCCCGCTTGACGCTCACGACATAACAGCGCAGACGCTCGCCGTGGCCGTAGGACTCACCCGGCACCTGCTCCGCCGCGGGCAGGCTCCCCTCGACGGTCCCGAAATCGACGCGAACCACCCGCGGATCGCTCGATTGCTGGATGACGCCCGCGACGATGTCTCCCTCGCGGCCACGAAAGTCACCGAGCACCGCCTCGTCCTCGACATCCCGCATACGCTGCACGATCACCTGACGGGCCGTCGCCGCGGCGACCCGGCCGAACCCTGTCGGCGTGTCGTCGAACTCGGGCCCCGGCTCGAGATGGTTGCCGTCCTCGTCGACCTGCGGATCCTCCCGGGCCCACACGATGACGTGGCCGGACTTGCGATCCAGTTCGACCCGAGCATGGCGGTAGGCGCCGTCCTGGCGGTGGTAGGCCGTCAGGAGCGCCTGCTCGATGGCCGGCACGATCACATCCATCGGTATGTCGCGCTCACGCTCCAGCGCGCGCAACGCCGCCATATCGAGATCCATCAGTCGTCCTCTCCCTGGTCGTCGGCGTCACCGGTGACAGTGTCCGGCCGATTGAATTCAATCTCCACGTGGGCCCGCGTGATGTCCGCGAGCGCGACGTCGCTCTCGCGCGGGTCGCCCTGCTCGATGCGCACCCTGACGACGTCGGCACCGGCACTCAGCAGCCGGCCGGTGAGGCTCTCACCCTGCGCGGTGGTCATGGTCACCAGTCTGCCGACATTGCGGCGGAAGTGGCGAGGCTGCGTCAGCGTCCGGTCGGTGCCGGGCGAGCTGACCTCGAGCACGTATGGCGCGTCCCCCATGTGATCCGCGGCGTCCAGGCGCTCGCTGACGACACGGGTCGCCTCGGCCACCTGGTCGAGATCCAGCGGCGGCACGGGCGTCGTGGTGTCGTCGGGGTCGAGATCGTGCAGGTCGCGGTCGACCAATACCCGCACCAGGCGCCGCTTGCCCGCCGGCATGACACTCACATCCTCGACGACCAGTCCCAGCGTTGTCACGACGTCGGCGAGGTCGTCGCGGATCCGCCCCTCGCGGGCACTTGGTCTGGCGCTCATCAGTCGGCTCCTGCTGTTCTCGAATGCGAATGGCCACTCTAACCCGATGCGCCGGGATGCCGAAGTCGTCGCCACCGGTCGCTTCCCCCTCCCGGTGTCGCAGGCGGCGCACGCAGTCATCCGTGACATGATCACGCGCATGACACGGGGCGACGCCGGGCGGCGACACGGCCGGCGGGCCGTCCTGGCCGCGTGCGGCATATCTGCCGTAGGCGTGCTCTCAGGATGCGGCATACAGTTGGAGCACGGCGCCGCGACCTCCCCGTCTCCGACCCCGAGCAGCCCGCCGCCCGATCCGCTCGCCGCACCCGTCCGGCGACTCCGCCGACTCGCGGAGGCGGCCGCGCAGGTGCACTCGACCGCCGACAGGACCACCTCCCCCACGTCCGGCGCCACCTCCACCGGCCCGACCGGTGTCGCCGATGCCACCGATTTCGCCCACCTGGTGGCGAGACTGCACCTGCGCCAGGTCAAGGCGCTGCAGCCGCGGACCGGCGCGACGCACAGCCCCACCCCCAGGTCACGGCCGACGCCGGCCGAACGGCTCACGCCGGAGAGGCTCGCCGCTCTGGAGAGCCGAGGGGTCGACAGGGACGCCATCGCGGCCCTCACCCGCTCCGACAAGGAGCATCTGCCCGTGCTCGCCTGCCTGGCCGCGTTTCAGGGCGCGGTGGGCGTGCACCTCGGCGCAACACCGGACTGGCCGGACACCTACGTGCCCGGGGCCGCCGTCGCCCGTCGTCTGCTGACCAGCGTGCGACCGTGCGTCTATGCGCTCGAGACCTGCGCGGCTCGCGCTCCTCTGCACGCCCGCGGGGACTTCAACGCAGCACTCCAGGTGCTGTATGCCGCACGCTCCGACCTCGTCGCGGCCGCCGGTGACACGCTGACTCCGCCGCCGCCCGACTACCGGCTGCCGATCCAGCCGACCAGTCCGGCCGCACGGCGCCGGCTCGCCCGGACGATGCTGAACCGCGTGGTGACCGCCGCTGCGAGCCAGGCTCCGCACGCGGCGGGTGACGAGGCCACTGCGGGGTTCGTCGTCCGGCTGTGGTGTCAGACGACCGCCGAGGCATGGCACCTGGGCGTCACGCCCGTGCCGTTCCCCGGGCTGGACGCCTGAACCGCATCATTCGGCCCGGGCGCCACCACATCCGGGCTGTGACGCACTGGCCACATAGGCCCTCGGGTTAGTCTTGCCCCGGCAACCGACATGATGAGAGGTGGCTCATCCGTGAGCAAGAAGTCCCAGCCGCAGTCCGGCAAGGAAAGGCTTGCCCTGCTGCAGGCAGAGCAGGCTCGCAAATCCCGGCAGACCAAGCTGCTGGCCATATTGTCCGGATTCGTCGTGCTCGTGCTCGTCGTGGTCGGTGTCTCCTGGGCCGTCGCGAGCCAGAACAGCAAGAACGCCGACCAAGAGGCCAAGGCGAATGCGAAGTCCAGCGCGTTCATCCCGAAGCTGGCGAAGATCCCCGAGTCGACCTTCACCAAGGTCGGCGCAGGCACGGTGTCGAACCCGCCGTCGAAGATGTCCGACCCCAAGGCGGAGACGAAGAACGGCAAGCCGGTCATCACCTATGTCGGTGCCGAATACTGCCCGTTCTGCGCGATGGAGCGCTGGTCGATGGTCATCGCCCTCAACCGCTTCGGCCACTTCGAGGGGCTCAAACCCGACGTGTCGACGGCCAACGACAACCCGCCCAGCATCCCGACGATGACGTTCCGCGACGCGAAGTACACGAGCAAGTACCTCGTCTTCAACAGCTACGAGACCGCCGACCGCGAGGGCAAGACGCTGCAGCAGCCGCCGAAGTCGGTCACCAAGACCATGCAGAAGGACGACCCGAACGGCAGCATTCCCTACATCAACTTCGGTGGGAAGCTGTTCAGCAACGGCGCTTCGTATGACGGCACCTCGATGTCGAACAAGTCGTCGTCGTGGGTCATGTCCCAGCTGGACAAGCCGGGCAGCGACATCGCGAAGGGCGTCATCGGCAGCGCCAACACGATCAGCGCCACCATCTGCGACCTGACCGGCGGTAAGCCGACCAAGGTGTGTCAGGCTCCCGGCGTGATCGCCGCATCCGGAGCGTCGTCGAAGTGACGTCCGACACGGCGGTCTCGGTGCGCCTCCGGCGGCCCGGATGGCTCATGCCCATCAGTCTGGCTCTGAGCGTCATCGGCTTGCTCATCGCGGCCTACCTGACCTACGAACACTATTCGGGGTCGACGACCCTGGCCTGCAGTGAGACGACGCATGTCAACTGCACCAAGGTGACGACGAGCCAGTGGTCGGAGATCTTCGGCGTGCCCGTCGCCCTGCTCGGGCTGCTGTTCTTCGTCGCGATGACCATCCTCTGCCTGCCGCCCGTATGGAAACGGGCTCCGAGCATCGTGCAGCACCTCCGTATGGCCGGCGCCTGCATCGGCATGCTGATGGTGTTCTACCTGCTGTGGGCCGAGTTCTTCCAGATCAACGCGATCTGCCTCTGGTGCACCGGAGTCCACATCACCACGTTCCTGCTGCTCATCGTCCTGGTGCTCGGCGAGATCTTCAGCAGCATCGAACTCGACACCTGACGCGCGCTCCTCGGCCCATGCGACAGATGGTCTGGTATGTCAGCTACGGCTCGAACATGTGCCGTGAGCGTCTGATGTGCTACCTGCGGGGCGGCCGTCCGCCCGGGGCGCATCGCACCTATTCGGGCGCCCGCGATCACACTCCGCCGCGGGCGGACGTCGCCGTCGACCTGCCGGGGCGTGTCTATTTCGCGGGCGACTCCCCCGTCTGGGGCGGCGGTGTGGCATTCTACGATCCGAACGGCAACCCGCCGAAGGGCGGCACGCCGGCTCGTGGATACCTATTGACCGCAGGTCAGTTCGCCGATGTTGCCGCCCAGGAGATGGGCCGCGAACCGGGCGTGGACGACCTGCTCGAGCAGGTCCTGCGCGAACATCTGCCGGGCGGCCGCTACGAAGCAGGGCCTGGGGCATACGAAACACTGGTCGAGGTCGGGCGCCGGGACGACATCCCCATGCTGACCTTCACAGCACCGTATGCCGCGGACGCCGTGACCCACACCCCGCCGTCCACGCCCTACCGACGGATGATCGGCGAGGGTCTACGAGAGTCTCATCGCTTCGATCAGGCTCGAATTGACTGGTACATCGATCAACTCGAGGAATGACCACCGAACGTCACGCCGTGGCTGCTCCCGTCATGAAGCCCGCGAGGTCAATGTGGACGCCGACTCCTTGAAGCAGGCCTCATGCACGCCATTGCTCGACCAGGCCTTGCACGTCGAGGAGTTCGTAGGCCACCCCGTCCGGCGTCGCATCCGTCTGCACCACCTGCTCCGACGGCAGGGTGGAATGCGGGACCCACACTGCGCGCATCCCGACCTGCTGCGGGCCGTGCACGTCTTCGAAGAGGCGATCACCGACATATGCGCATTCCTCCGGCCTCGCACCGACCGCCTCGGCCGCAGCCCGAAATGCGCCCGGATGGGGCTTGGCCCAGTCGATCTCGCTGGAATACACGTCACCGTCGACCAGGTCGAGCACACCATCACGCTCGAACAGACCACGGTGATAGTCACGCGACCAGATCGTGTTGGAGAGCACTCCGACGCGGATCCCCGCACCCCGCAGCGCCTCCCACAGCGGCCGCACCTGCGGATCGGTCACGGTGTGCGGTGCCCAGAACTCCCGGTATGCCGCACGCGCGGTCTCGTCCGCTATCTGCTCGGCCGAAAGCCCCGCGTCGGCAAGGATCTCGGCGATCCTGGCGCTGGTCTGTTGCTCACGCGCGCGGGCCCAGGCGTCCGCTTCCGCCTGCAGGATGCGTTCGGCCAGTGCGCAGGCGCTGCTCTCGTCGGGAGTGATGCTTCGGGTGAAGGCGCGCCACTGCTCGGCGAGATCGACCTGGTGCCACGGCGTGAGCGTGCCTCCCCAGTCGAAGATGACGGCCCGCACGGTCATTACCCGCGGACCTCCCCGATGATCTGCGCGATGGCGTCGTCGACCGGCACCTCCCGGCGATCGCCGGAACGACGGTCCTTGATCTCGATCACACCGGTCGCCAGACCCTTGCCGACCACGACGATCGTCGGCACGCCGATCAGTTCGGCGTCCTTGAACTTCACACCCGGAGACACTTTGCGCCGATCGTCGTAGAGGACGGTCAGGCCGACCTCTTCGAGACCGACGACCAGCTCCTCGGCCTTGCCGAAGACGGACTCGTCCTTGCCGGTGGCGACGAGGTGGACGTCCGCGGGTGAGACCTCGCGCGGCCATACCAGCCCGAACTCGTCGAGGTTGTCCTCGGCGATGACGCCGACCGCCCGGGTCACGCCGATGCCGTAGGAACCCATGGTCACCGTGACCAGTTTGCCGTGCTCGTCGAGCACCTTCAGCCCGAGCGCCTCGGCATACTTGGTGCCGAGCTGGAAGATGTGCCCCATCTCGATGCCGCGCGCAAGGGTGAGCGTGCCCGACCCGTCAGGGCTGGCGTCGCCCTCCTTGATCTGCGCCGCCTGGATCGTGCCATCGGCCGTGAAGTCGCGGCCATGGACGAGGTCGATCACGTGCCTGCCGTGCTCATCGGCGCCCGTTACCCATGCCGACCCCTCGGCGATCATCGGGTCGAGCAGGTATCTGATGTGGCTGGCATTGTTCTCGCCGAGCACACGCGGACCGATGTAGCCCTTGGCGAGCGCCGGATGCGCCGCGAAGTCCTTCTCGTCGAAGGCCTCGACCTCGGCGGGCGCGACCTTGGCCTCCAAGCGCTTCTGGTCGACCTCTCGATCGCCCGGGACGCCGATTGCAAGCGGTTCACGGGTGCCGTCGGGGTGGACGAGCATCACGACGACGTTCTTCAGAGTGTCCGCGGCGGTCCACGCCCGGCCGTCGGCGCGCGGGTGGTCCTTGTTGAGCGCCGCGACGAGCGTCTCGATGGTCGGAGTGTCCGGGGTGTCCTCCACATGGGCCGGCCCCACAGTGACGTCGATCGGGGGCGCCTGAGGCACCTCGACCGCCTCGAC
>CAYPQR010000164.1:0-6796 GCA_964412865.1 uncultured Intrasporangiaceae bacterium | reverse complement strand
CCGATGGTACTGCACTCGGCAGAGTGTGGGAGAGTAGGACACCGCCGAACCTAACTTTGTCAGTAAGCGAGGTGGGGTGCGCCCCGGAGTTTTCCGGCGGACGCACCCCACCTCGCTTTTGATCTGCGGCAGTAGCATTGGCGCACCGGAAAACGAAGGAAGTTGAGTCAGTGGACGAGGACAAGCCGGCTCGAGGTGGCCACGACGGGTCTGGAGGTCGCGGTGCGGGCTCGGGCCGTGGCAGCCGTTGGCAACGTGCCGGCGGCGGGACCGGCCGGGGCGACCGGGGCCGCAAGGACCCACGGGGAGCGGGTCGCCGCGGAGACAGCAAGGGCGAGCGACGGCGGCAGGACGCGCCGGATCGTGGCGATCGACGGCGCGCGCAGCCAGGGCAGGATTCGTCCGGTGGGCGGCGCACCGACCGCGGTCCGCGAAGCTGGGACCATCGCACCTCGGGGGCGGGCGGCGGCCGGATGCGCGAGCCGGTCGTGCCGGATGAGATCACCGGCCAGGAACTGGACCGGTCCGTCTGGACCGAGCTTCGCACGCTGAGCAAGGACAACGCCGCCGGTGTCGCGAGGCACTTGGTGGCCTCCGCATACTTCATGGACGAGGACCTGGATCGTTCGCTGCGGCACGCCGAGCATGCGGCAAGTCGCGCCGGGCGGGTTGCGGCCGTGCGCGAGGCACTCGGACTCGTCCACTACCGCCGGGGCGAGTACGCCGACGCGCTCCGCGAGTTCCGCACGGCGCGCCGGCTCTCCGGTTCGCACCATCTGTTGCCCTACATGGTCGACTGCGAGCGGGGGCTCGGGCGTCTCGAGCGGGCGCTGGAGCTTGCGTCCTCGCCGGAGGCCGACAAGCTGTCACAGGCGGACCGCATCGAGCTGGCGATCGTCGTGTCGGGCGTGCGCAGGGATCTCGGCCAGGCGCGGGCCGCCGTGGTGGGCCTGCGCATCCCGGCACTGGAGAGGGCGGATCGTCAGCCGTGGGCGGCGCGTCTGCTCTATGCGTATGCCGAGGCGTTGCTGGCGACGGGCGATGAGGCCGGGGCGCGTGACTGGTTCGCCCGGGCGGTCGATGCCGATGCGTCCGGCGAGACCGATGCCGCCGACCGGCTCGACGAGCTCGACGGCCTGGTGATGACCGACCTGCTCGCCGACGAGGACGGCGACGCCGGCGAAGAGCACGACGACGGCAACTCCGCGTCGTCCACACCCTGAGCGATCTCGCCGCGCCCGTCCACAGGGTGTCTCATCGACGGTGCGGCGCGCCCTCGCAGGCCTGCACGCTTGAGCCATCGAGATCATGAGGAGTGGACGATGGTGAGCACAAGAACAGCCCACCCGGGCACGCGGGAGGTCGCGCACGCGAATGAGGTGCGGCTCGTCGGCAGGGTGAGCGCGCCACCCCGCGAGCGGACCCTGCCCAGCGGTGACGTGCTGGTGTCCCTGCGGGTGGTGGTGGATCGGCCGCGTAGAGGTCGTGGTGCTGCCGGGGGTGGACGTCGCGCGAGCATCGACGCGATCGACATCGTGTGCTGGACGGCGCAGGCACGCCGCAGCGCCGGCTCGATCCGTCTCGACGACACCATCGAGGTGTCGGGTGCGTTGCGCCGGAGATTCTGGCGGGGATCCGCGGGTGTCGCGAGTCTCTGCGAGGTCGAGGCGCGGCGGGTCAAGAGGCTCGCACGGTCGCCCGGCTCGCGCCAGGCAGAATGAGGCCATGACAAGCGCCCTCGTCGACGGATACTCCGGCTTGGTCTGCGACCTGGACGGTGTCGTCTACCGCGGCGGACACGCCGTTCCGGGTGCGGCCGACGCGCTCGCCCGGGCACGCCACCAGGACCTCGGGGTCGTGTTCGCCACCAACAACGCATCGCGTCCGCCGGAGCAGGTCGCCGAGACACTGACCGGGTTGGGGGTGCCTGCCGATGCGGCGCAGGTGCTGACCAGCTCCATGGTCGGTGCTCGACTGTTGGCGAGTCGATTGCCGGCAGGGGCGGCAGTCCTCGCGATCGGCGGCGAGGGCGTGCCGGCCGCATTGAGATCCGTCGGCCTGACTCCGATCGAGCCCTCGGCGTCGGCGGGTGGCCCGCGCCGAGTCGATGCCGTCCTGCAGGGCTACGGCGCGGGAGTGTGTGCGTCGGATCTGGCCGAGGCCGCCTATGCAGTCCAGCGGGGAGCGCAGTGGATCGCGACCAACGACGACCGGACTCTGCCGACCGATCGAGGTCTGGCGCCCGGCAACGGCACGCTCGTGGCGGCGGTGCGGGAGACCGTCGAGCAGGACCCGGAGGTGGTCGGCAAGCCGGGGCCGTTGATGTATGAACAGGCCGCGGCCGACCTGGGCGCCGGCACCAGCCGGATCCTTGCGGTGGGAGACCGGCTCGAGACGGACATCGCCGGTGCGCACGCAGCCGGGATGGACGCGTTGCACGTGCTGACCGGGGTGCATGGCCCGGCGGACCTCGTCGCGGCCCCCGAGAGGCTGCGGCCGCGCTTCGTCGCCACCGACCTGCGCGCGCTCTTCGAGCCGTATGAGCGGCCCGCTCCGCTCGGGGACGGTCGATGGGCCGCGGGTGGCGTCGTCGCCGACCTACCGCGCGACGATGCCGACAGTGTGCGATACGAGAGTCCGGGCCACGAGGCCCCGGCGGACATCGAACGGATCCGGCTTGCGCTGGCCGTCCTCTGGGACGCCATCGACGACGGGCGGATCAGCGAGACGCGTGCGGTGGCCGCATTGCCGCCGGACGCAGTAGCGTGATACCCGTGCCCGACGCCTACGACCGAAGCGCACGACGAGGAGAACGAGATGGGGATTGACAGCGTCCGCGCCGCCTTGCAGATCGTGACCGGGGCCGGTGAGTTGACCCGCACCAAGGCATTGGAGGCGGCAGCCAACCTGCTGGCCTTCCCGGGATTGGGACCCACCGCCGCTCGGGCCACGCAGGCCGCGGGGCAGGTGAGCAACCTCGCCGACGAACTCGTCGCCGCCGCTGCCGCCAACCGCGAGATGGTCCGGAGCCTGGTGCGTCAGGAGATGGAGGCGCAGATGCAGCGTGCCGGAGTCGCGACGACCGGCGAGGTCGCGTCGCTCCGCGCCGAGGTCGAGCAGCTGAAAAGCCAGGTGGAGACGCTGCGAGAGCAGCGGTCCGCCGATGCCCCGGCCGCGGCCGGACGGAGCGCCACCGCCAGGCCGGCGGCGAAGACGGCCAAGAAGGCACCGGCCAAGCGGGCCCCCGCGAAGAAGACGGCCACGCGGACGGCGGTCAAGAAGACGGCCGCCAAGAAGGCGCCCGCCAAACGCGCCCCGGCCAAGAAGTCGGCGTCATGACCGACCAGGGTGAGCCGCACCGGGGCGAGGAGCAGGAGTCGCCGCGACAAACGGGCGACGACGTCGTGGACGCGGCGCTGTCGGCATTGCCCACCGTGCCGTCCGATGAGGTGGACGTGGACCTCGAGGGACCGATCTCGCAGGTGACAGAGGTGCACCGTCGGTTGCAGCAGCGCCTGTCAGACCTGTCGCGTTGAGCCGCGCACAGCCGGGGCGCGCCGACCAGGCCTTGGTGGCCGACGGCCTGGCTCGTTCGCGCCGGGTTGCCGCGGAGCTGATCCGGGCGGGTCGCGTCCGCGCCGATGGAAATGTGGTGCGCAAACCGTCGACGACGATCCGACCCGATGAGAGCCTCGTGGTCGACGGTGAGGCGGAACCGTGGGTCGGGCGTGCCGCATACAAGCTGCTGCACGCGCTCGACGCGTTCGGGTCCATCGACCCTTACGGGCTGCGATGTATCGATGTGGGTGCCTCCACAGGAGGCTTCACCCAGGTGCTGCTGCGGCGAGGAGCCCGCGAGGTCGTGGCGATCGACGTCGGTCACGGGCAGCTGGCGGCCGAGGTCGCGGCGGATCCGAGGGTGCGCGACCTGTCCGGTCTGAGCATTCGAGAGGTCGCCGCCGGGCCGCGCGGCGACTCGGATGGCGTTGCCGTCGCGGCGGCAGACCTCGTCGTGTGCGACCTGAGTTTCATTTCGCTGCGGCTGGTCCTGCCGACGCTTGCCGCGCTGACCACATCCCGCGGCGACCTCGTGACCTTGATCAAACCGCAGTTCGAGGTGGGGCGCGAACGGCTCGGCCACGGCGGGATCGTGCGCAGTGCCGAATCTCGCCGCGACGCCGTCGAGGCGGTCGTTCACGTCACCGTCGACGTCGGCCTGCACGTGCACGGCCTGACGGCCAGCCCGATCACCGGCACCGGCGGGAACCGGGAGTACCTGCTGTGGGCGAGGCACGACGGAGCGGGCAAGATGGCAGACGTGCAGACGTACCTCGAGACGATCAGTCAGGAGAACACCCCGTGACCGGCAGGCAGGTGCTCCTCGTCGGTCACCCGGGCCGGCCGGAGGCGTTGCAGTCGGCGGCCCAACTGGTGCGCGGACTGTCGGCACACGGCATCGACGTCGTGGGCTCGAAGGACGAGTTGGCGGCCTTCGGGCTGCTGGGGGAGCCGGGCGTCGCCGCCGCGGACCCGGACGATCCGTCGCGTGGGTGCGAGCTGGCGGTCGTCCTCGGCGGCGACGGCACGATCCTTCGGGGCGCCGAACTCGTGCGTCCGAGCGGGCTGCCGCTGCTGGGCATCAATCTGGGCCACGTCGGATTCCTCGCCGAGGCGGAGCGAGACGACATCCACACCACGGTCGAGAAGATCGCCGAACGCTCCTGGACGGTCGAGGAGCGGGAGACCCTCGAGGTCGAGGTCGAGCTGGACGGCCGGCCGCTGTGGACCGGCTGGGCGCTCAACGAGGCGACTGTCGAGAAGACCGAGCGCGACCGGATGGTCGACGTCATCGTCGAGATCGACGGGCGGCCGCTGTCGCGGTGGGCGGGCGACGGCGTCATCATGGCGACGCCGACGGGCTCGACCGCCTATGCGTTCTCCGCCGGCGGCCCGGTCGTATGGCCGGGGGTCGAGGCGCTGTTGCTGGTGCCGATCTCCGCGCACGCACTGTTCGCGCGGCCGCTCGTCCTCAGCCACGACGCCCAGATCGCCGTGGGGCTCGTGCCGCATGCCGACGGTGGAGGCGGGGTGCTGTGGTGCGACGGGCGGCGTTCGACCCCCCTGCCGCCGGGCGCTCGGATCGAGGTGCGGCGCAGTGAGCTGCCGGTCAGACTGGCCCGGTTGTCGGATGTGCCGTTCAGCGGCCGGCTGGTCGCCAAGTTCGACCTGTCGGTGTCGGGCTGGCGCGGCGCGCGGCCACCGGAGGACGCCTAGGGCTCACCATGCTGCGAGAGATCCACATCCAGGACCTGGGAGTGATCGAGGACGCCGTCCTCGAACTGTCGGAGGGCCTGAACGTCATCACCGGTGAGACCGGGGCCGGCAAGACCATGGTCGTGCAGGGCCTGGACCTCCTGCTGGGCGGCAGGGCGGACCCCGGCCTGGTGCGCGCCGGGCGCCATCGCGCCGCCGTCGAGGGCGTCGTCGAACTCCCCGGCGGGCATCCGGCGCTGCGGCGTGCCGCGCAGGCCGGCGCCGACGAGCAGGAGGCGGCCGCCGAGGGTCTCGTGCTGGCCCGCACCGTGGCGGCCCAAGGCCGTTCACGCGCACACGTCGGCGGTCGGACCGCCCCGATCGGCGTGCTCGGCGAGCTGGCCGAGCACCTCGTGGCCGTCCACGGTCAGGCCGACCAGTGGCGGCTGCAGCGGCCCGAGCAGCATCGGGTCGTGCTCGACGACTTCGGCGGCAAGCCAGTGCGCACGGCTCGGGATGCCTACGAACGCACCTATCGCGACTGGCGCGACGCGCGAGAGGAACTGCGCACGCTGCAGCAGGAGTCCCGTGAGCGGGCGCAGCGGCTCGACCTGCTGCAGGCGGGCCTGCAGGAGATCGAGCGTCTCGACCCGAAGCCCGGGGAGGAGGACGAACTCGCCGAGGAGGCGGAGCGCCTCGCCCACGCCGAGGGTCTGCGAGAGGGTGCCGCCACCGCGCACCGGGTGCTGGTGGGCGACGACGACAGTGAGACCACGAACGTCGTCGAACTGGTGGCCGCGGCACGCCAGGGGCTGCGCGGCGAGGCGATGCACGACGAACGCCTGGCCGGCCTCGAGGAGCGGGTGGCGGAGCTGGGCATCATCGCCTCCGACGTCGCGGGCGATCTGGCGGCCTATCTCGCGGATGTGGAGGTCGATCCGGCGCGGCTGGACGCCGTGCAGGAGCGCAGGGCCGACCTGAACGGTCTGATGCGACGGTATGGCGCCACCTGCGCGGAGGTGCTCGAGTGGTCTCAGGGCGCCGCCGCCGAGGCCGACGTGCTGGCGAGGTCGGACGAGCGGATCGGCGAGTTGAACGAGCAGGTGACGCGGCTGGGTGCCCGGCTGCGGGACGATGCCCGGGCGCTCACATCGGCGCGCACCAAGGCCGCCGGGCGGCTGCAGCGCGCAGTCACCAAAGAACTCGCCCACTTGGCCCTCGGCGACGCGCGAGTGACGGTCGAGGTGCGCACCGCTCAGGACGACTTCGGCCCGCACGGCTGCGACGAGGTCGAGATCCTGTTCGCCTCCAGCAAGGGCGCGAGCTCTCGCAGCATCGCCAAGGCGGCATCCGGCGGCGAGCTGTCCCGGGTGATGCTGGCACTCGAGGTGGTCACGGCGGGTGGCGACGTGCCGACGTTCGTCTTCGACGAGGTCGATGCCGGGATCGGCGGCGCCGCCGCACTCGACGTCGGTGCGCGGCTGCAGTCGCTCGCCGCACACTGTCAGGTGATCGTGGTGACCCACCTCGCGCAGGTGGCGGC
>CAYPQR010000163.1:0-6808 GCA_964412865.1 uncultured Intrasporangiaceae bacterium | reverse complement strand
TGACACGGAAGAGGTCACTGGTTCGAACCCAGTATCGCCCACCAGCACGGCGGAGTCCGACCGTCACGAGTCGACTCGACCGTCGTCCTCTCCGGTCCGGTGCACGTCGTGCACGGCCACGTTGACCTCGGTGACCTGCAGGCCGGTCATACGCTCCACGGCCGAGATGACATCGAGCCGGATGCGGGCCGTCACCTCCGCGATCGCCACCCCGTAGTCGACGACCACGTCCACGTCGATGGCCGCCTGCTCCTCGCCGACCTCGACGGTGATGCCCTGGGCCAGGTTGGCCGTGCCGCCTCGCAGGCGCCCTCGCAACTGCCCCATCGCGCGGGCGGTTCCACCACCCAGGTCATAGACACCGTCCACGTCGCGTGCCGCGATCCCGGCGATCTTGGCCACGACGGCGTCGGCGATCACCGTGTGCCCGGCGCCTCCGGGCGCCCGCGCGGAGCCCTCGGGCCCCAGCGGGGCATACCCCTGAAACGGCGGATCGTCCGGTCGGCCGGAGCCGGCCGGTGATGCGCCGGGATTGCTGCCGTCCTGAGTCACGACCCGTCCTTTCCGATCTTCTCCCATCATCTCGCCGGGCCGTGGGCGGCGACAATCGGTGGGAAGCCCCGGCACGTCGGTGACGTGCTGGATGCCGCGGTCAGGTGGCGGTGAGACGCTGGTGCCATGGGCGGCGCGCTGTTCCTGGCGTTGATCGCGGCTGTCCTCTTCGGGCTCGGCGCGGTCCTGCAGCAGCGTGCCGCACGCGCCTCGGCGCGCCTGGTCATCACTCCCAGACGGCAGGGCCGCAGGCTGGCCAATCTGCTGCTGGGGTCGCCGACGTGGCTGGCCGGCGCCGCCGTCGAACTCGTGGGCTTCGGCTTCCATGCGTCGGCCCTTCACCTGGGGTCGCTCGCCGTCGTGCAGCCCATCCTGATGCTCACGCTGCCGGTCAGCCTGATGCTCGGCCTTCGGCGGGGCAGGCGGCTCGCACAGGTGGAATGGGCAGGCATCGGCCTGGTCTGCGGCGCCGTCGTCCTGTTCCTTGCGGCCTCCGCCCCGCAGAACGGGCCACCGCGCTCACGCTGGCTCCTCGCCCTCGTCACCGTGGTCTGTTTCGCCACCGTCGCGGGCCTCTACGCGCTGGGGCGGGGTGCGACCCCCGCATGGCGGGGCGGGCTGATCGGTGCGGCCGCGGCACTCGCGATGGCCCTGACCGCCGCCTTGACCAAGGCGGCGACCGCCGACCTCGCATCCGGAGGCATCGCCGGCCCGCTCACGCACTGGCCTCTCTATGCGCTCGTGGTCGCGGCGGCGCTCGGCGTCGGGCTCGAACAGGTCGCCTTCGCCGGGGCGCCGCTGGCCGCGGTGATGTTGCCGGTCACCGTGCTGAACCCCGTCGCCGCCGCGGTGATCGGCATGGTGGGCTGGCACGAGCAGCTCGCCACAACCGGGCCGGTGCTGGCGATCGTGATTCTGATCGCCCTCGTCGCGGCAAGCGTCGGGGTGGGGATCCTGTCCCGTTCTCCGCTCGTGCAACCGCCGCGGCCCCGGGTCAAATGAGGCGGATCGCCGGCCCGCCCATCAGGTGTGTTCGGTGCCGGGAAGCTGGAAGCCGAATACCCTCGCATAGAACGCCAACTCCGACTCGAGCGCGTCGATGATGTTCTCTGCCTTGCGGAAGCCGTGGCCCTCGCCCTCGTAGAGCACCAGCGTCACCGGCAGACCCTTGGCCTCCAGCGCCGATGCCATGGCCTTCGCCTGCGACGGCGGAACGACCCGGTCCTCGGTGCCCTGCAGCAGGATCATCGGGCTCGAGAGGCGATCGACGTGGTGGATCGGTGATCGCTGCTCATACAGCTCCGCGGCCTGCGGATACGGCCCGACCAGCCCGTCGCAGTAACGCGACTCGAACTTGTGGGTGTCGCGCACCAGCGTCGTGAGATCGGAGATCCCGAAATGGCTGGCGCCCGCAGCGAATACGTCGGTGAAGGTCAAGGCGGCGAGCGTCGTGAACCC
This sequence comes from uncultured Intrasporangiaceae bacterium, assembly GCA_964412865.1. GTDB lineage: Bacteria > Actinomycetota > Actinomycetes > Actinomycetales > Dermatophilaceae > Leekyejoonella. The sequence goes on along the minus strand of CAYPQR010000163.1, from coordinate 4,798 downwards.
GCCCGCCGAACCACCCCGTATGGCGAGCCTGGCCCGGTCGGCGCGCCCCCGGTCGGCCATCGCGATCGCGCCGGTGGCGCAGTCGTCGACGTCGAGCACGCCCCACGACCCTTTGAGCCGCTCCCGGTAGGCACGGCCGTAGCCGCTGCTGCCGCTGTAGTTGACGTCGAGCACGGCGAAGCCGCGCGTCGTCCAGAACTGGTGCGCCGCCGACAGCACCGTCGGCGTCATACTCGTCGGGCCGCCGTGCGACATGACCAGCAGCGGCGGCAACTCGCCGTCGGGTGCGTCATAACCCGGATTGTGCGGCGGATAGAAGAAGCCGTGCACCTCCTGACCGCCGGAGTTGGACCAGCTGACCGGCTCGGCACGGGAGATGAGTCGGGCGTCCGCAAACCGGCCGCCGGCCTCCCGCAACACTTCGACGTGGTCGGTCGCCGGATCCAGCATCACGACGGCGTTCGGGCGATCGGCGAACCCAGCGATCAGCGCGACCCGGTCGCCCGAGACGGCGACACTGCCCACGTAGGTCGCGCCGGTCCGCAGACTCCGGACCCGACGGTCGGAGCCGATGACCGACAGGCGGCTGTAGCCGTCCTCGAACCAGCTGGTGACGATCTGGCCGTCGGCCGTCGTGCCGAACGACCGTGTGCCCAGGCTCCATGCGGGCATACCGTGATCGTGCCGGTGTGGGAGCAGGGCAACGACATCGCCGCCCGGCCGCTCGGCGTACAGGTTGGTGAACCCGCTGCGGTCGGACAGCCACACGAGATCACCCTGCGACGTCCACCGCGGCTCGGCGACCGCCTCGTCGGGGCCGCCCGCCACGACACGCACATCGGAGACGTCCCGCAGCGGCGCGACGCACAGCCTCGTGGCGTCCCAGGGCATGGCCGGGTGGTCCCACTCGATCCAGGCCAGGTTCGTGCCGTCGGGGCTCACGGACGGGAACGCGTAGAAGTCGTGCCCCGACGCGATCACCGTGCCATATCCCGGTGCCCCGTCGAGGCCGACTCTCACGAGCGTGTTGATCGGCTCGCCGCCGCGGCGGTGATCCTCCCGCACCGCGTAGACGTGGCGGTGCGCGGCGTCGAGATGCAGGCCGCCGTATCGCACGTCTCCCTCGGCCGTGAGCGGCGTCGGCGTGCCGCCGGGCTCCTGCAGATGAATGCGCTGATCCTCGAAGTTCACGAAGACGATCAGGCCGTCCTGCACCGCGTACGCGCCGCCGCCGTATTCATGCACCCGTGAACGAACGTCGAAGGGAGCGCCGACGACGTCGCTCACGTCGTCCCCGCGTCGGCGCACCAGGACCGTCCGGCCACCGTCCTGCGCCCGGCCCTCCAGCCAGTAGATGTCGTGGTCGTCGAGATCGACCTCGGAAAGCCTGACGTCCGCGCTCGCGACGGCGGCCGCCCCGAGGGGCGACCGCCACGAGCCGAATGGTGAGACCGTCGTCATCGCGCGAGCGCGCCCATGGGATCCCACGCGGGCAACACCACGGGTTCGGTGTCGAGCGCTGCTCGCAGCTCGGGACGCAGGGCGTCGCGGTGCACGGCGATTTCCAGCACGTATTCACCGAACCAGTTGTCGTTCATGGTGAACAATCCCTTGTCACCGCGCTCCTCGCCCCAGCTGTTCTCCACCCGCCACTTGCGCGGAGAGCCGTCGACGACGTCGACACCGACGAAGAGCATGGCGTGGGTCATGAGGCTGTCGTGCATCAGCAGACGGTCGGCCTTCGACATCGACGAGTCGGTGGCATAGACGCCGTCGTAGTCGTAGAGGTCAGCGTCCCACATGCCCAGCTCGCTGCTGCACATCTTGCCGGTGTCGCAGCCGAACCACACCGGCTCGCCCGCGACGATCGCGTCCATGGCGAGTCGGCGCATCTCGTCGATTTCCACGTTCAGGTAGGTGACGAGGGGCCCGCCGACCACGTTTCCGAGCATGTCGACGGTGTAGGTCTGCCCATAACCGCTCGAGGGGCGCGGGTCGTTGACGAGACAGACGTAGTCGGCGGGATCGACCGTCAGGTAGCGCTCCGCGAACGCCTGCGGCGTCAGGTCACCGTCGCGGTGGAACGTCTTCTCGTCGTCGGTCCACTGCCAGAAGAACGTCTGCGGGGGAGTGCCGAGGTGCATCGTGAGCAGCCTGTGGGCGTCGGCCAGGGCACTGCGCTTGGTCTTGCGCAGCAGGTCGGCCTCCGCGCCGGCCGCCACCGCCCCCCGCAGGTCGCGGGCGGCCTTGCGAAGGATGCGGGCGAGTGCCTCGTTCATGGGGTGCGTGTTGGACGACGCCTCGGTCTCGGGCATCACCGACTGCGGCACGAGGCCGTGTTTGCTCACGAGCGCCACGAACATGTTCCACTGGCCGCCGTCCTCGGTGGGTGTGTCGAGCACGTGGGCCACCGTCCGGTCGTCGAGATCCCGGTCGGCCGTCGCGATGATGTTCTCGAGGAAGTAGTTGGCCTTCTCCAACTTGTCCCAGTAGAGGAGGTAGTTCTGCGAGAGCTCGAAGTCCTTGACGCCGAGCCGCTCCGAGACGCCGGTGCGCAGCAGATTGAGCCCCGCGAACAGCCAGCAGCGCCCGCTCTTCTTCTGATTCGTGACCTTCCGGTCGGTGAGCTGATTGGAGAAGGTGTGGTCGATGGACGTCACGATGCCCCGGTCGAGTGCGACCTGCTCGATCGGCTGACGGCTGAGTGCGTTCTGCATCAGAGCGTTGTGCGGGACGGCCGCAAACTCCTCTGCGAGCTCTCGCACGTCCGTCGGCGACAGCTCGCCCGAGGGCTGCGTCGGCATCGTCCGTGAACTGGTTGTGCGCTCTGACATCGGTGCTCCTGCGATTGCTTGCTTCGAACTCGTATTGTTTGACGCCTTCATCTTCGCACTCGCCGTGTGTCCCTGTTCACAGTCGGGTACACCCCCATGTGTCGAGCGGCAGCGCACACGTTAGGTTCGAGGTGGCCCTTTCGAGTTCGAGTGTGGCCGACTGCCAGCGCATGATCTGGCGCGGACGAACGTTCTACCGCGCGCAGTTGCTGCCGCCTCGGACCTGACCGATACGAGGAGGACTCAGTGACCGCAATCGCAACGAACGACCTCTATCCGACCCGAGCCGGCCGAGCCCAGGTGATCCCCCGCGAACACGACGTCGTCCATGGGCGAGCCGAGGACGGCCCCTTCGAACAGCAGGATCTCGATCACTTCGACCGCGCGGGATATGTCCTGATCGACGAACTCGTGAGCGGCTCGGAGCTCGATGTGCTCCGGGCGGAACTCACCCGGTTGTCCGATGACCCCGACGTTCGGCGCGACGAGCGCACCATCGTGGAGGCAAAGTCCCAGGAGGTACGCAGCGTCTTCGAGGTGCACCGCACCAGCGAGGTGTTCGCCAGGATCGCGAACGATCCACGGGTGGTCGGCCGGGCACGTCAGCTGCTCGGGTCCGACGTCTACATCCACCAGAGCCGGGTGAACTTCAAGCCGGGTTTCGAGGGCAAGGACTTCTACTGGCACTCCGACTTCGAGACCTGGCATGCCGAGGACGGCATGCCCTCGCCGCGTGCGGTGAGCATTTCCATCTCGCTGACGGACAACTACTCCTTCAACGGGCCATTGATGATCATGCCCGGATCGCATCGTGAGTATGTGTGCTGCGCGGGCGAGACGCCGGAGGACAACTACAAGAGTTCGCTGGTGATGCAGGGTGCCGGCACGCCGGACCGCGACACGCTGGTGAAGTTCGCCGACCGCTACGGCATCGACGTGCTCGAGGGCAGGGCCGGTGGCGCCATCATGTTCGACTCGAACTGCATGCACGCGTCCAACGGCAATGTCACGCCGTTCGCACGGTCGAACATCTTCATCGTCTACAACAGTGTGGACAACACGACCGTCGAGCCCTTCGCCGCTCCGGCCCCGCGCCCGTCCTTCCTCGGATCGCGGGATTTCACCCCGGCCGGCTGACGATCTGAGATCTCCGCCGCGCCCGGTCCATGTGATATGCCTCACATTTCCGGGTGCGGCGGAACTCTGCGTGCGAGAAAACCTGCAAAAATACATCATCGATGTAGGACCTCAGTGAAAACCCCGTCATATCAGGGTAGTTCGGTGTCGTCCGAGATGAATATCGGCCCCCCGCAGCACATCTGAGCTTGAATCCGCTTCAGAAGACGTTATGTTCTTTGCACATGAGCAGCGCCTTGCAGACGCCACCAGCACCTTCGACCCTGCGGGAGACCGCAGTGCTTCGTCGACCGACCGTCGAGGACGGGGGTGAGCTCTGGCGAATGGCGGCCGAGTCGCAGACCCTGGATGTGAACACGTCCTACGCCTACCTCCTGTGGTGTCGCGACTTCGCATCCACCTCCTTGATGGCCGAGATCGACGGCCACCCTGCTGGGTTCGTCACGGGTTATGTGCGACCCGCCCGGCCGGAGACTCTCATGATCTGGCAGGTCGCGGTCGACGCCGATCACCGCGGGCGGGGCATCGCCCGCACCCTGCTGAACGGCCTCGTCGACCGGGTGTCGGACGTCACACGGATGGAGACGACGATCACCGACGACAACGAGGCGTCCATCGCACTCTTCCACAGCTTCGCGGAGCACCGCGGAGCGACGATCCGACGCGACGACCTCTTCGCCGACGAGCACTTCCCCGATGACCACGACGCGGAGCGCCTGTACACCATCGCGCCGCTCAACTGACCGCTCTTGCCGATACGGGCCCGAATAGCGGGCCCGAAAGGACTGACACACCGGAATGACTGAGACCACGACCGCCGAGACTCG
>CAYPQR010000162.1:0-6812 GCA_964412865.1 uncultured Intrasporangiaceae bacterium | reverse complement strand
GAATTCATTGACCGGGCGCTGACACGGGCGCCGGCCGTCGATGCGTTCACGCCATCGGACTGTACATCATGTCCAGCCCGGTTGATGGGCGTCATGAGCGCGAGGCTACCGTGAACGAGTGACCGGTTCCATGCATTCGAGGACGGACGTATCCCGTCGCGCACGCCGCGGCTCGACTCGCCGCTTCGGCGGCCTGCTGCGGCGTCGACGAATCGCGCTGATCGGACTGCTGTCCGGGTGTGCCCTGCTCCTCTCCGGCTGCACCCCGCTGGAGAAGAGAGGATTCGAACCGAAGGGCGTCACGACGATGACGCCGCAGATCACGGCCTTCTGGCGGTCGACCTGGCTGTGGGCGCTGGCCGTCGGCTGCCTCGTGTGGGGGCTGATCTTCTATTGCTCCATCCGCTATCGCCGCCGCAAGTCCGACACCGGCCTCCCACCGCAGATGGCATACAACGTGCCGATCGAGATCCTGTTCACCGTCGTACCGGTCATCATGGTCGCCGTCTACTTCGGCAAGACCGTGCAACTCGAGAACAAGATGCTCAACACCACTTCGCCGAAGAATCAGGAGATCGTCAACGTCGTCGCGCAGCAGTGGACCTGGGACTTCAACTACGTCAACCAGAAGGTCTATTCGGCCGGCACCCAGGTCGATCTCAACAACAACACGGGGCAGGTCGAGTCGAAGTTCCCGATCCTCTATCTGCCCGTCGACGAGCGAGTCGAATTCGTGCTCACCTCCCGCGACGTCATCCACTCCTTCTGGGTGATCCCGTTCCTGCAGAAGATGGACGTGATCCCGGGCAAGGTCAACAAGTTCGCCGTGACACCGACACAGATCGGCACCTATCAGGGCAAGTGCGCCGAACTGTGCGGGGCATACCACTCACAGATGCTCTTCAAGGTCAAGGTCGTCAGCAAGGCCGACTTCGCCAAGCACATGAATCAGCTTCGTAAGCGAGGGCAGACCGGATTCCTGCAGAACGCGCTCGGACGCTCGAGTTTGGAGCCCGGCCAGCAGCAGTACCTGCCCAAGAGCATTCGCCCCTCCCAGATCAGGTCCGGTGCCTGACATTGGCCGGCGTCGCCGGACACACCCGTATGCCCGTGCCGCTCACCGGCTTTGCCGGCCCGCCGCTGCTCGGGGTCACCATCGCCGTGATCGTGCTCGGGCCACGGGGATATCACGCGGTCCAGGAAAGCTTCCCGGGCACCGCCACGGCCATGACCAGCGGACTGCTGCAGGCGCTGGCGCTGGCGGGGTGCGCGTACGCCGCCGGCGCATGGATGTTCCGGGCCTGCCTGGTGCCCCGGACCGGCCGGGACCGGCTCCGTCTGGGTGTCGGCCGTGAGCTGTGGCCGGCCAGACGTGCCGCCGTGGTCTGGGCGACGGCCGCGACGCTGCTGATCGCGGTGGATGCCGCCGACGCCGCGGGCCTGCCGCTCTCTCGACTCACCGGCCCTGCGGCGTTGTCATACCTCGTGCAGGCGAACTACCTGCCGCGCGCGTGGATGGTCACGGCCGGCTGCGCGTGGCTGATCGTGCTCGTCACCACGCTGACGACCCGATGGGAGACCACGATCGCGATCGGGGCGCTCGTGACGATCGGTGCGGCCGCACCGATCGTGGTGACACACGTCCTGGTCGGGCCGAATCACGACTTCGGCAGCGACGCAGCGTTTTTCGGCACCCCGGCCTTCGTGCTGGCGACCGGCCTGATCGCGGCGTCGGCGACGAGCAAGGAGCGGTGGACGCGCCACCCGGTGGTGACACGTCGAATGCGGACGACCGCCCTGGTCGCGGGGGCCGCCGTGGTGGCGTCGGACGCGATCATCGGGTGGTTCGAGATGCCGGGCAGCCCGCCGTGGTCGAGCGCAACCGGGTGGCTGCTCATGATCAAGGACGCCCTGCTGATCGCCGCAATCGCGCTCGTGGTGCGCACGTCCGGGCGAGTATGGGCACGACATGCCGCCGCCCTGGCCGCTGGAGGGGCACTCGCTGCCTCCGCGATCAGCTTCCGGATCCCACCACCCCAATACCATGTGCCCACCACGATCTCCCAGAACTTCCTCGGGTATGCCGTGTCGGCGCCGCCGACCCTCTGGGCACTGGCGACCCAGTGGCGCCTCGACATCCTCTTCGCGGTGTTGTCCGCAACCGCTGCGGGACTGTATGTCGCAGGGGTCGCGAAACTCCGGCGCAGTGGAAGGGTGTGGCCGACCGGACGTGTCGTGGCATGGCTCGCCGGCTGCGCCGTGATCGGGCTGTCGATGTCGTCCGGCGTCGGGCGATACGCCGACGCCACGTTCAGCGTGCACATGGCGGTGCACATGACGATCAACATGGCCGGCCCGCTGCTGCTCGTGCTCGGCGGCCCGCTCACCCTCGCGCTCGCCGCCACCGATCACCATCCCAGGGGTGCGCCCGCGGGTCCACGTGAGTGGCTGCGGGCCTGGGCCCGTTCCGGATTGCGTCGCTGGATGTATCAGCCGCTGGAGGTGTTCGCGGTCTTCGTCGGCTCCTACTACGTCTTCTATTTCACGCCGATCTTCCAGGACAGCATGCGGATCCACTGGATCCACCAGGTCGCCTACCTCGATTTCGTGCTGGCCGGATACCTGTTCTTCGCACTCGTCATCGGCGTCGACCGGCCGCCACGAGCGCTCCCACCCCTCGGGCGGCTGGGAATGGTGTTGGCAGCCATGCCGTTCCACGCGTTCTTCGGCGTCCTCGTGATGACACACGGCTCGCTGCTCGCCGGCACCTTCTATCACTATCTGGACCAGCCGTGGATGACCGACCTGCACGGCGACCAATACACGGGCGGCGTGATCGCCTGGGTCGCGGGCGAGATCCCACTGCTGGTCACGGTGCTGATCCTGCTGGCGCGCTGGGCGAGGCAGGACCGCCGCGACGCCGCGTCGCCGACCCGCCCACCATCGCGCGACGCATACCAGGAGGCCATCGCTGCCATACGGCAACGGGAAGGGACCCGCTCGTGACCACCACTGCCCGGCCCACGACCGATGCTCAGACCCTCGTGCTCGACATCGGCGGTATGACGTGTGCCGCCTGCGCGAACCGCGTCGAGCGCAAACTCGGCAAGCTGCCCGGCGTCGAGGCCGTCGTCTCGCTGCCGACCGACCGGGCGACGATCCGCGGCCTCGGACCCGATGACGCCGACGTCGCGATCGATGCCGTCCGGCGCGCCGGATACACCGCGCGCGTGCACCGGGCCGACGAGGGCGATGCCTGGACGCGCCGCGCAGCGGAGACCCGTCTCACGTCCCTACGGCGCCGCCTGGCCGTCTCTGCGATCCTCGCCGTGCCCCTGTGCGACCTGTCCATCCTGCTCGCGCTGGTGCCTCGGCTGCGGTTCACCGGCTGGGAGGCGTTGTGCGTGCTGCTCGCGGTGCCGGTCGTCACCTGGGCGGCGGCGCCGTTCCATCAGGCGACCTGGCGCGGGCTGCGCCACGGCAACCTCAGCATGGACACGCTCGTCTCCCTCGGGGCGCTCGTCTCGTTCGGCTGGGCGGTCTACACCCTGGTCGCACATCCCGGCGCGAGCGCCGGCTACTGGCTCGGGTTCGGGCACATCCCTCCCGGCGCCGACGCCGTCTATCTGGACGTCGCCGCAGGCATGGTGACGTTCCAGCTCGGCGGACGATACTTCGAGACACGTTCCCGCGGACGGCTGGGCGACGTGATGGACGCACTGGCCGATCTGGCCGTCTCGACCGCACGGGTCGTCGACGACGAGGGAGCGGAGCGGCAGGTGCCCATCGACCGTGTCCGGACCGGCGATCGGGTCGTCGTCCTGCCGGGCGATCGCTTCCCGGTCGACGGGACGATCGAGACGGGCCACGCCGCCATCGACACCAGCGCGATGACCGGCGAATCCGCCCCTGCGGCAGTGGCGCCGGGCGATACCGTGCTCGGCGGCACGATGAGTCTCGACGGCCGCCTCGTCGTCCGCGCGACCGCCGTCGGGGCACACACCCGCCTCGCCCAAATGGCCGCGATCGCCGAAGAGGCCGGCCGCCGCAAGTCGCGGGCGCAGCGCCTCGCCGACAAGGTCACCGCATACTTCGTGCCGTCGGTGATCGTGATCGCCGTGCTGGTCGGCATCGGCTGGTATGTCGGCTCCGGCGACCCGGCGCGCGCCGTCACCAACGGCGTCGCCGTGCTGATCATCGCCTGTCCCTGCGCGCTCGGGCTCGCCACCCCGACGGCCCTGATGGTGGGCATCGGCCGCGGCGCACAGCTGGGCGTGCTGATCAAGGGTCACGACGCCCTGGAGGCGAGCGGGATCATCGACACCGTCGTCTTCGACAAGACCGGCACGGTCACCACGGGACGAATGCACGTCGCGCACATCCACATCGTCGGCCCGATGAACGAGACGCAGATGCTTCGCTGCGCCGCCGGGCTCGAGTCGGGTTCCACCCACCCGGTCGCGACGGCCGTTGCCGCCCATGCCTCCCCGCTGATCGGCAGGGCACCCACGCCGGAGGGCGTCCGCGTACGACCGGGCACCGGCGTCACGGGCACCGTGGACGGCCACGAGGCCCTCATCGGACACCCAGACCTGCTCGCCGAAGCCGGCATCACGATGCCCGGCGCCGCGACCGCCGCCGTCGACGAGGCGGAACGGGCCGGAAACACCCCCGTCGTGTTTGCTGCGGACGGGCTCGCGCAGGCGGTCATCGAGGTCTCCGACACCGTGCGTGACAGCGCCCCCGCGGCCGTGCGCGCGCTGCACGAGCTCGGCCTGGACACGGTGCTGCTCACCGGTGACACGGCACGAGCCGGTGCCGCGGTCGCGGCGCAGACCGGGATCGGCGAGGTGCTCTCTCGGGTGCTGCCCGACCAGAAGGCCGCCACGATCGAGCGTATGCGCGCCGCGGGACGGCGTGTCGCGATGGTCGGCGACGGCATCAACGACGCGGCCGCGCTGGCCACCGCGGATCTCGGGATCGCCGTCGTGCACGGCACCGACGTGGCCATGAAGTCGGCCGACATCATCATCGTGCGCGAAGACCTGCGGGCCGTCGTCGACGCCGTGCTGCTCTCCCGGCGCACGGTCGGCACCATCCGGGCCAACCTCGTCTGGGCATTCGGCTACAACGTCGCCGCGATCCCGCTGGCCGCGTCAGGGCTGCTCAACCCGCTGATCGCCGCTGCCGCGATGGCGGCCTCGTCGATGCTGGTGATCTCCAACTCCATGCGGCTGCGCGGATTCACGAGCCACCGGCGCACCGCCGGCGCCGAGGGGTCAGTGCACTCCGTGGCGTGAGAGCGCTCTCGAACGCCCTGCTGACGGGACAACGCCGGGCCGGCGGCCGGTGCGCGACGCGAGCCGCCTGACCCGATCGGCACGCACCACCATCCCGGCGGCACCGGTCAACTCGCCGAGCCGGTCGAGAGCGTCGGCGCACACGCCGGCGCCGCATACCCGTGCGGCTTCGTCGTCGGCGGCCAGTTCGATCAGCAACCGTGCCGCCCGGGTGAAGCGCCGGCCGGCCGGCAGCCCCGGCAGCACCGCGTGCGCCAGCGAAGCCGTCGCGGCCACACGATCGTGCCGCCACCGCAGATGGGCACATTCGTGCTGGATGATCGCGCGCAGCTGGGCGGCGTCGACCGCTGCCACCAGACCGCCCGAGACGATGACCCGAGCCACTCCGGTGTCGCGCAGACTCAACGCGATCGGCTCATCCACGTCGATGACGTCGACGGGATAGCCCGACACCCGCCAGGTATGTGTGCAGGCACCGGCACGCAGGGCGGTGAGCTGGGCTCGCACCGTGGGCAATCCGCTGTTCCAGCCGGCCGCACGATTGGCGACGAGGGCGGTTGCGCCTCCTACCAGCCCGAGCAGCACCCACGCGGCCACCATCGCCACCGTCGCGGCGACGGGGCCGGCGGCCGCGCCCTCACTGACGGCATACCCCACGGCGACGGGCACACTCGCCAGGAATGCGCCGCAGCCCACCCCGAACATCATCACCCACGCGGTGAGCGCCACTCGTGGGCGGCGCACCTGCCAGACCCCGGTGCGCAGGACCAGTGGCGCCGCTGCCGTGACCACGGCCCCTGCGATCCACAATCCGACGACGACCAGCACGGCTCACAGCTTCCGCAGCGCGTCCCGCATCGCCTTGATCTCGTCCCGGCTCAGGCTCCCGGTGAACTGGGTCAGCACCGCCTGGCGGTCGCTGGCCCGGCCCAGCAGGCCGGCCATATCGGAGGCGACCTGCTCCGCCTCGTCGCGCACCGCCGAGAAGATCGCTCCACCGGGCTGCTGGTCGCGCTGCACGAGACCCTTGCGCTCCAGCCTGCGCATCACGGTGAGCACGGTGGTCACCTCGGGACGCTCGGCCTTCGCAAATCCCTCGGTCACCGCCCGGGCCGTCAAACCGTCGGGTGCCGCCCACAGCGCACGCAGGATCTCGGCTTCCAGACGGCCTCGTTCACGGCGACTCATACCTCCACCCTAACCGGCCGTTCTACATGAAGTAGCACGACCGGCCATGGGGCCCCTGCCGACGGCGAGAGCGCAATGGGGGAGCTCAGAATCGAAAATGGGGTCAGGTATCGCGATCTCGGTGAGGCGTAGGAGCTGCCTATCCCATGAAGGCCATGACGACGGCCATGACCGCGACGCCCACGACGGTGGCTCCGAGAGTGCCCCACGCGGGATGGTCCGCGTGCGCCTCGGGCAGGATGCTGCCGGTCGCGATGTGCAGCAGGAAACCCGCGAAGTAGGCGAGATACAGGCCCACCGTCGACGGTGACGGCTGGATGAGGG
>CAYPQR010000161.1:0-6833 GCA_964412865.1 uncultured Intrasporangiaceae bacterium | reverse complement strand
GGTGCGCACCACCGGGTGCCCGTTCGGCCATAGGTGCCATTGGGCACCAGGCACAGCCGATCCGTGCCACAAGCCGGCAGCGGGCAGAGCGCGTCGTATGTGCCGCGCTCCGCCCGCCCGTCGTGGCGTCACGACCTGCGAGTGGGCAATGCGCGGTGTATCCGACGCATGGGGCTCACCCGCGCTGTTTCCACAGGGGCTGCTCACCCCGGTGTGCCACGGGCCGGCCGTCCGCTAAGGTGGGCGCGGTGTGATGCACGGCGCCACTTGATTTCAGTGGTGGCACCTCTTGCGCATCGCACCGGCTTCGGGCAAACTCTTTGCCCAGTTGTTTCGTTTTGGTAACGCTCGCGGCGATTTTCCGGAATGATGCAACAGGTGACGCGCACGTCACGTGGTCTGAGGTCAGGCCATTGTGGGGCGCGCGTCGTTCATGTCGTCGATCGAAAGGCACGCTTGATGTCACGCCGCCCTGCTGGCCGTCACCGAGTGCAGCGATCGACCGGAATCTGGGCGTTGCGTCGCCCCGCCGTCGTCACGACCGCGGCGATCTCAGCCGTTTCGGTCTCGGCGGCCGGCTATGCCAGCGCATCCGGTGCCGTCGGTCAGCCCGTCGCCGGGACGGGTGGACCCACCGCGGATGCGGCCCTCGGCGCGGCCAATGCCGCGGTCAACGCCGACGCCGCCGCGCAGACGCGAGCGCTGCACCAGGCGGTGGCCGCCAGGGCAGCCGCGACCCGGAACACCGACGTGCGGCTGGCCAAGCGCGACGCATCGGCCTCCGCGATGCGGCACAAGGCGCAGATGGCCGGCAAGAAGAAGCACAAGTCGGTGGCAAGGGCTCAGGCGAAGGCACAGGCGAGAGCGAAGGCACTGGCCAAGCAGCGCCAGCAGAAGGCGGCCGCGACGTCTCGCGACGCCACGCGGCAGCCGGTGACCCAGGCGACCGGCGGCAGCCCGAAGGCGATCGCCGCGTCGATGCTCGGCTCATACGGCTGGGGGCAGGACCAGATGGGGTGCCTCACCAGCCTGTGGAACAAGGAGTCGGGCTGGAACGTCTACGCCACCAACCCCTCCTCGGGCGCCTACGGCATCCCGCAGTCCCTGCCGGGCAGCAAGATGGCCAGTGCCGGCGCCGACTGGCGCACCAACCCCGCGACCCAGATCAAGTGGGGGCTGGGATACATCAAGTCCACCTACGGTTCGCCGTGCTCCGCCTGGGGACACTCTCAGGCGACCGGCTGGTACTGACCGGCCGAAGGCACCGCACCGAACTGATCACCTGCTCGGATGCCGCCCGGCGTCGAGCCCCCAGAGTCACCCCACGAAGTTCTCCGCTCATCGCCTCCGGCCGAGCTGCGGGCCGGCCCACCGGAGGAGACCACCTCACGTCGATACTTCGCGGGGGACCCCGACTAGAGTGGGACGTCATGAACCTGCAGAGCCGCCTGTTCGCCCCCGCCTTCTGGGTGGTGGGTTTCGTGGCCACGGTGCTCGCAGGGGTCCTCGGCGCCATGTGGGGTCAGGGCCAGGCCCCGGTGTTCACCGACGACGACGGCAACGAGGTGGCCGCGTCATCGGCCTCACACCTGTTGTACGGCATCTTCGGCGGCGTCCTCTTCGCGCTGGCCGTCCTCGCCGCGTTCTCCCTCGTATGGCTGCTGCTGTGGGCCCGGCGCCGCCGGCGGCAGGGTCAGGTCTTCGAGGACCTGGGCGACGACCCGATGTCGGTGGTCGACGTCGAGGGCCTGCTGCACCCCGACGAGCGGTCGGACACCGACGCCTCGCCCGGCCGAAGGGGCGAGCCCGCCGAATAGCACCTTCCCCACGATGGATCCGGTGGGGGAGAAGTGGCCCGTCGGGTCACAGTTTGCGCATGCGCACGCGCTTCACGCTGTGGTCGGCGCCCTTGACGAGCACCAGGCCCGCGCGACCGCGGGTCGGGGCGACGTTTTCGCGCAGGTTGGGCCCGTTGATCGTGTCCCAGATGGAGCCGGCCCGCTCCACCGCCTGCTCGTCCGACAGCGACGCATAACGGTGGAAATACGACTTGGGGTCGGCGAAGGCGGTCTGGCGCAGCCGCAGGAAACGCTCGACATACCACCGCTTGATGTCCTGCTCCCGGGCATCGACATAGACCGAGAAGTCGAAGTAGTCCGACAACGCCACGCTGCTGCGGTGCTCGGCGACCGGGAAGGGCGGCTGCAACACGTTCAGGCCCTCCACGATGAGCACGTCGGGCTGGTGGACGACGACCTGCTCACCGGGCACGATGTCATAGCTCAGGTGGGAGTAGACCGGTGCCTTCACCTCGGGCATACCGGATTTCACGCGTGACACGAATCGCACGAGGGCGCGTCGGTCGTAGGACTCCGGGAACCCCTTGCGATCCAGGATGCCGCGCCGCTCGAGCTCGGCGTTGGGGAAGAGGAAGCCGTCGGTCGTCATCAGCTCGACGCGGGGCGTGCTGGGCCAGCGCGCCAGGAGTTCGCGAAGCAGTCGCGCCGTCGTCGACTTGCCGACCGCGACCGAGCCGGCCACCCCGATCACGAACGGCGTCTTGTCGGGGCGCTCGCCGAGGAAGTCGGAGGTGACGCGGTGCAGACCCGCCGTCGCCTCGGCATAGAAGCTCAGCAGGCGCGAGAGCGGCAGATAGACCTGCTCGACCTCCCGCAGATCCACGCGGTCGGCCGTGCCGCGCAGCCGCCGCACATCCTCCGACGTGAGGCTGAGCGGGTGGGAATCGCGCAGGCGCGCCCACGCGGAACGGTCCAGCTCCACGAAGGGCGATTCGACGGCTGCTCGAGGTCGAGGCACGCTGGGTATTGTTGCCGATCGCGCTCCGTGCCGACGATCTGGGGGAAGATTGCGTCCTCGACGAGACGGTCCGGCATGGGGTTCCGGCGGCCGTGGCGGGCAGGCCATAGGCTGACCCCATGTGTGGAATCGTCGGGTATGTCGGCCCGAACCAGGACGATCGCGCCCTCTCCGTCGTGATGGACGGCCTGGCGCGGCTCGAATACCGCGGCTACGACTCGGCCGGAGTCGCCCTGCTGAGCCGGCAGCGGGCCGAGGTGCGCAAGCGCGCGGGCAAGCTGGGCAACCTGCGCCAGGCCATCGAGGACTCCCCGTTGCCCGCGTCGGACACCGCCATCGGACACACCCGGTGGGCCACGCACGGCGGCCCGACCGACGTCAACGCCCACCCGCATCGCGGCGGCACCGACGGCAAGCTCGCGCTGATCCACAACGGCATCATCGAGAACTTCCACGTGCTGGCCGGCGAACTGCGTGACCAGGGCGTCGAGCTGGTCAGCGAGACCGACACCGAGGTGGTCGCGCATCTGCTGGCGAAGGCCTACGACGGTGATCTGACGACGGCGATGCAGCAGGTCGTAGGACGCCTCGAGGGTGCCTTCACGCTGCTTGCTGTGCACGCCGACAGGCCGGGGGTCGTCGTCGGCGCACGGCGCAACTCGCCGCTGGTCGTCGGTCTCGGAGACGGTGAGAACTTCCTTGGCTCCGATGTCGCCGCATTCATCGGATACACGCGTAATGCACTCGAACTCGCCCAGGACCAGATCGTCACGATCACCCCGGGCGAGGTCTCGGTGATCGGGTTCGACGGGGCGCCCGCCACGGGCACGGCGTTCACGGTCGACTGGGATGCCGCCGCAGCAGAGAAGGGCGGCTTCGACACCTTCATGGAGAAGGAGATCCGGGAGCAGCCGCAGGCCGTCGCGGCCACGCTGCTGGGCCGCACCGACGAGCACGGCGAGCTGACGCTGGACGAACTGCGCATCTCCGAGGACGCGCTGCGCCGGGTCGACCGCGTCACGATCGTCGCCTGCGGCACGGCCGCCTATGCCGGCACCGTCGCCAAATACGCCATCGAGCGCTGGACGCGCATCCCGGTCGAGGTCGCGCTCGCCCACGAGTTCCGCTATTGCGACCCGATCATCGACGAACGCACGCTGGTCGTCTCGATCAGCCAGTCGGGCGAGACCATGGACACCCTCATGGCCGTCAAGCACGCCCGCGATCTCGGCGCGCAGACCGTCGCGATCTGCAACACCCACGGGTCGACGATCCCGCGTGAGTCCGATGCCGTGCTCTACACCCACGCCGGCCCCGAGATCGCCGTCGCCTCGACCAAGGCGTTCCTTGCCCAGATCACCGCCTGCTATCTGCTCGGCCTCTATCTCGCGCGCCTGCGCGGCACGTCGTATGTCGACGACCCCCGGACCGTGATGGCCGAGCTGCAGCAGATGCCGGGCAAGATCGAGGACCTGCTCGGCCGCCTCGACCGCGTGCGAGAGATCGCCCACTTCATGGCCGACACCAGGGCCGTCCTCTTCCTCGGCCGTCACGTCGGATTCCCCGTCGCGATGGAGGGCGCGCTGAAGCTGAAGGAGCTGGCATACATCCACTCGGAGGGTTTTGCCGCCGGTGAGCTCAAACACGGGCCGATCGCGCTGATCGAGCCCGGCCAGCCGGTGTTCATCGTCGTGCCGGGCCCCGACACTCCGCACGGCCTGCACGGCAAGGTCGTCTCCAACATCCAGGAGATCCGCGCCCGCGGCGCCCGCACCCTCGTGATCGCGCAGGACGGCGACGACGCCGTCACGCCGTTCGCCGACGAGGTGATCCGCGTGCCCGAGAGCTCCCCGATGCTGCAGCCGCTGCTCACCACGGTGCCGCTGCAGGTGTTCGCCCTCGAGCTGTCGACGGCCAAGGGGCTGGATGTCGACCAGCCGCGCAACCTCGCCAAATCGGTGACGGTCGAATGACCTTGCTCTGCAACGAAGCTCACCCACCTGGCCGGCCGAGCGGGCGAGACCTCAGGGCGAGCCGTATCGAGCAGTGCTCGCTCGTCCCTCGCATCGCGGCTACCCGACCAGCGAGGGGTGGTGGCGACCTACTCTTGCGCCCGCAAGGCGTCGGGCACGGGTCATGATCGTCGGCGTCGGCATCGACGTCGTCGACGTCGAGCGGTTCATGACCACGCTGGGCAGGACACCGGCGCTGCGGCATCGCCTCTTCGCCGCGGAGGAGCAGCAGCTACCACCGAATTCGCTGGCCGGCCGGTTCGCGGCCAAGGAGGCTCTGGCGAAGGCACTCGGCGCGCCGCGGGGCCTGCACTGGGT
This sequence comes from uncultured Intrasporangiaceae bacterium, assembly GCA_964412865.1. Lineage (GTDB taxonomy): Bacteria > Actinomycetota > Actinomycetes > Actinomycetales > Dermatophilaceae > Leekyejoonella. The sequence goes on along the minus strand of CAYPQR010000161.1, from coordinate 1,686 downwards.
CGATGCCGTGGTCGTCAATGATCCCGACGGCCGGCCCTTCTGGCGGCTCACCGGCACGGTCGAGCGCCGCGCCGGCGACCTCGGCGCGACCGCACTGCACCTGTCCATCTCACACGACGCCGGCATCGCGTCGGCGATCGTGGTCGCCGAGAACGAAGGAGGCTCAGGATGATCAGGGCGTATTCCGTGGCAGACGTGCGCGCCGCCGAGGCCGACGAGATGAGGCGCCAGCCGCAGGGCGAACTGATGTCGCGGGCCGCGCAGGGCCTGGTCGACGTGGTGCTCGCGCGCCGCACCCCCGACGGCGACCGGGTCGTCGTGCTCGTCGGCTCGGGCGACAACGGCGGTGACGCGCTGTATGCCGCGGGCAGTCTCGCGCTCGCCGACCTCAACGTCATGGCGGTGCTCGTCGGCAGCCGGGCACACCAGGGCGGCCTCGAATATGCCCGCACGCGAGGTGTTTCGGTCATCGAGTGGCGATCGGCGGCACCAGGCGATCAGGTGCGCTCGGCGCTCGCCGAGGCAGATCTGGTCATCGACGGCATCGCAGGCATCGGCGGCCGGCCCGGCCTGCCGGGGCACCTGGGCGAACTGCCCGACATGATCTCCGACACGGCATACGTCCTCGCCGTCGACCTGCCATCCGGCTGTGATCCGGCCGGGATGGTGGGGGCTGCAAGCGTTTTCGCGGACGAAACGGTGACGTTCAGCATGGCCAAACCGGTCCATCTGATGCCCGCGACCGAGTGGGCCGTCGGGATGCTGACCGTCGTCGACATCGGCGTGGTGCCGCCGGAACATCCCGCGGTCGAGCGGCTGACCCGCGACGACGTCGCGCCGTTGTGGCCGGCGCCGCTGCCCTCGGACGACAAGTACTCCCGCGGTGTGCTCGGCGTCGTCACCGGCAGCCAGAAGTATCCGGGAGCCGCCGTGATGTCGGTGACGGCTGCGGTGACGGCCGGCGTGGGGATGGCCCGCTATGTCGGACCGCAGGCGCCGAGCGACCTTGTGAGCACTCGCGTCCCGGAGGCCGTGATGGGCGTCGGCCGGTGCCAGGCCTGGCTGATCGGGTCGGGAATGGAAGCCGAGGGCGCGGACGAGGCACAGCTCGCCGCCGCACGGGACGCGCTCGAATCGGCGGAACCGGTCGTGCTCGACGCCGGCGGCCTCGACCTGATCGAGAATCCCCGCAGCGCACCCACCTTGCTGACCCCTCACGCGGGGGAGTTGGCCAGGCTCGCCGCCCGGCTCGGCATCCCGGCCGGGGACGGGGGAGTGCCGCTGGCGCAGCAGGTCGCCGACAGGCTGCAGGCGACCGTGCTGCTCAAGGGTGCGGTCACCGCGGTCGTGCCGCCGCAGGACGCCGGGCAGCCGGTGCGCACGCAGTCGGATGCGCCGTCGTGGCTGGCGACGGCCGGGGCCGGTGACGTGCTGGCGGGCATCTGCGGCGCACTGCTGTCGGCGGGCCTCTCGCCGCTGGACGCGGGCTCGCTCGCGGCCCTCGTGCACGGAGTCGCCGCCGATGACGCCAATCCGGGCGGGCCGGTGCGCGCCATGGACGTCGCGCACCAGGTGGGTCGCACGGTGGCTCGGTTGCTGCGCAACCGCGATTAGACGCGGCGGCCCGCACACGCTGGTCGAGTAGCCGGGGGAGCGAAGCGGAGGAGGCAATGGGGGCACCTCCCG
>CAYPQR010000160.1:0-6835 GCA_964412865.1 uncultured Intrasporangiaceae bacterium | reverse complement strand
CCCTGACGGGACTCGGGCAACGGTCTCAGGCCAGGCGGGGCCCGGGCCTCTTCAGTTCTTCGACGAGCCTGGTCAGGCTGACCCCGAGCGGAGCATCGACCTTCACGGTCGTCTCCGCCTCGGCCCGCGTCCAGCCGTGAGTGATCACCGCGACCGGTATGCCGATCCGCGCCGCCCGCCGCACGAAGCGGTAACTCGACATCACCGCCAGCGACGACCCGAGCACCAGGACACCGCGCGACGCCTCGACGACGTCGAAACACCGCTGCACCAACGGCTTCGGCACCGCCTCGCCGAACATCACCACGTCCGGCTTCAGCTTGTCGGAGCCACACACGACGCACCGGGCCGGCCGGAACCGCTCTACCACGTCGTCGGGCAACAGCACGTCACCGTCCGGCCGCAGCGGCCCGCCGACCGACCGGTCGAAGTCCGGGTTCGCCTCCGCCATCCACTCGTCGACCACGTCCCGGTCATAGCGCTCACCGCAGTTCATGCACACGACGCGGTCCAGATTGCCGTGCAGTTCCAGCACATCGTGGGCACCCGCACGTTGCTGCAGACCGTCGACGTTCTGCGTGATGATCGCGCCGATCGTGCCCCGACGCTGCAACTCCGTGACCGCGCGATGGCCACTGTTCGGGACCGCGGCGGCGAATCGCGGCCAGCCGACATACGACCGCGCCCAATATCGCTGCCGCGCCTGCTCGGTCGCCAACAACTCGCCGACCGTCATCGGTTGCGATCGCCGCCGCCCGTCCGGGCCGCGATAGTCGGGAATCCCCGACTCGGTCGACAGGCCGGCGCCGGTGATGGCGACCCATCCCCCGGTGCGCACCAACCCCACCAGTTCGCGCCAGGCATCCTCGTCGGCCCGCGCCGGCAATGTCGTCGTCACCCCTCGAGTGTCACATGTGAGGCGAACGACGCAGTGTTTGGCGTAACTGTCAATGAATAACAACATGTTATATAGTGAGCGGATGATCGACGCCGCAGGACTCAGAGTGATCCGCGCCATCAGCGAGGAGGGCAGCTTCACCGCTGCCGCCACCTCATTGGGCTATTCACAACCCGCCATCTCCCAGATGGTGCGCCGCCTCGAGGAGCGCACCGGCACAGCGCTCGTCGAGCGACTGGGCCGATCGGTGCGCCTGACCGAGGCCGGCAAGGTGCTCGCCCGGCATGCCGATCCCGTCCTCGGCGCCATCGAGGCCGCCGAAGCGGAGGTCGCAGCCATCGCGGGTCTGCGGGCCGGGCGGGTCCGCCTCATGGCGTTCCCCTCGTCGTCGTCGACTCTGGTGCCGCGCGCGCTGTCGCTGGTCAAGGAGCGGTTCCCAGACATCGAGGTGAGCTTCGCCGAGGGCGAACCGCCGGAATCCCTCGCGGCCCTGCGTGCCGGCTCGTGCGACGTCGCCGTCGCCTTCACCTATGAAGGCACCGATATCGGCCGGGGCGAGGAGCACGTGGAGGCCTTCACGTCGCGCGACCTGCTCGAGGACGAGGTGCGCCTCGCGGTGCCGAAGGGTCACCCGCTGGCCAAGGCCGAGCGGGCGAACCTCGCCGACCTCGCCGACGCCGCCTGGATCGCCGGATGCCCGCGCTGCCGAGGACATCTGCTGTCGCTGGCCGGGCGGGCCGGATTCACCCCCCGTGTCGCCTTCGAGACCGAGGACTACGTTGCCGTGCTGGGTCTGGTCGCCGAGGGGCTGGGCGTCGCGGTGATCCCCGACCTGATCCTGCGCTCGGCGCACAACGACGGCGTCGTCACCCTGCCGATCAACCCCGCCTCGAGACGCACGGTCCACGCGGTGACCACCCCCGACCTGGAGCGGGTGCCCGCGGTCGCGGCGACACTCGACGCGCTGGAGGATGCCGCGCGGGCCACCTGCCGGCGCGAGCCCACCCCGGCCTGATCAGGTGCCACGGGTTGCGACCCGAAGGCGTCCGTCGACGCTGACGACCGCGATATCGCCCATCCGGTCGGTGCGCATCACTCGCGAACCGCTCTCCCGCAGCAGATCGAGCGTGCTCGGAGCCGGGTGACCGTAGTCGTTGTCCGCTCCCACACTGATCACGGCGACCTGCGCGGAGACCTCGTGCACCAGGTCGGCGTCCTGGTTGGACGAGCCGTGGTGCGCGACCTTCAGCACGTCGAAGTGTGGACCGTCCGGGAGCCGGTCGAGTTCGCGGCGTACCTCGGCCGCCGCCTCCCGCTCGATGTCGCCGGCGAACAGCAGCCGCAGACCGTGCGACCGCAGATCGAGCACGACGCTGCCGTTGTTCTGCACCGACCCGGCATGAATGGTGCGACTCGGCCACAGCACCCGCGCGCTCACGTCACCCCATCGCAGGACGTCCCCGGTCGACAGGTCGTGCATCGGGATGCCGTGCGTGCCGGCGATCCGGCGCACCATGGGCGCCTCGGCGGGCTCGGCATCCTCTCCCCCGTCGTCGCCCTCCTTCACGGTGGTCACGAAGATCTCGCGCACCGTCCGCCCGTCCACCACTCCTGCGAGTCCCCCCACGTGGTCGGCGTGGAAATGCGTGAGCACGACGGCGTCGATCACGTGGACCTGCAACCGGTCCAGGCAGGCGTCCATGAGCGCCGGATCCGGACCCGTGTCGATGACGACGACATGACCGCCCCCTGTCGAGATGACGCCCCCGTCGCCCTGCCCGACATCGCAGGCGACGTAGACCCAGCCGGCAGGTGGCCACCCCGGCTCGCCGGTGGGGACGAGGGCGGCGAGGACGACGACCCCGACCGCCGCCGCCGGCCATGGCCGCGACCTCGCCGACTGCAGCAGCCAGGGCCCGCACAACAGCAGGGTGACGCTCACGGCGGCGAGCGCCAGAGCACCCGCGGCGCCTCCCGGCCACGGCATCATGCCGAACGGCACGTGCGCCAGCCGGTGGGCGATCTCGGCGATACCCCATGCCGGCAGACCGGCAGCCCACGACGGCAGCCACGAGAGGCTCGCGCCCAACGGCGCCACGACCACGGTGACGACGCCCGCGAGGGTCGCCGGAGCCACCAGCGGCGCAGCGAGCAGATTGGCCGGGATGCCGATGATGCTCACCGACCCCTGCAGCAGCACGATGACGGGCGCGCAGGCGACCTGGGCGGCCAGGGGAACGGCGAGTGCGAAGCCGAGCCACCGAAGGCGCCGCGGCAGCGCACGGGCGAATCGCTCGCCCCACGGCCGGGCGAGGAACAGCAGCCCCGCCGTCGCGAGGGTGGAGAGGGCGAATCCGTAGGATCTGGCGAGCCATGGGTTGATCAGCAACAGCACGACGACCGCTGTGCCCAGCGCGGCGGGGCCGGAACGCCGACGTGACAGTGAGACGCCGACCAGTCCGACGACGCCCATCACGGCTGCACGGATGACGCTCGGCTCGGGCCGGCACAGCAACACGAACAGACCCAGCGCGGCCAGGGCGATGGGCAGACGGGAGCGGCGCGGCAGGCGAGCGGCCCCGCACAGCCACATCACCGCCATCAGGACGAAGGTGACGTTGCTGCCCGAGACCGCCGTCAGGTGGGTCATGCCCGTCGCCCGCATGTCGTCGCGCAGCCGTGCGGAGACCCGACCGGTGTCGCCGATCACCAGGGCCGGCACCAGACCTCGCGGATCCGCCGGCAGGTGCGCCGTCGCCTGCCGCATCGAGGAGCGCAGGCCGCCGATCGCTCGCAGCAGCGCACCGGGCTGCCCGACGACACGCGGCGGAGTCGCCGACGGATCGAAAATCGCTTCGACGTCTCCTCCACGCTCGGCCGGTGCGAGGCGACCGACCGCCGCGACGGTCTGGTGCCACTTCACCTTCATCCACGTCTTGTCCCCCATGACGAGCACAGGGGTATGCGGTGTGCTCACCACGCCGCGTCCCTCCACCTCACGCACTCCCAGGCGCACCACGACGATGCTCTCGCCGAAGCGGCCCTGCGAGCCCACGAGCCGAGGGTCCGACAGCACGACGCCGCGCACGTGCACCGTCGCCCGCTCCGCGGCCAGGCCGTCGACCGTTCCGGCCTGCCGCACCAGCTGATGGCAGCCCGCCGCCAGCAACATCACGGCGGTCACCCCGACCAGCAGCCCCCACGAGCGCCACCTGCGTGATCTGCGCTCGCCACCACGGGGCCGGTCGGCCGTCTCCAGATGCCGGGCACGACGCCAGCACACCACGACCGCCCCGGCGAGCACCGCGGCCACAACCAGGCTCACGACCGGTGTGACGAGCAGCGCGCCGAAGACCGCCGCCCAGCCGGCGCCGGCGGCCGCGAGCAACCGCACATCCATACCCCGCGGCACCGGCAACAGACGGTCGCCGGGCCGCAGGTCAGGCATTCACACCCGCACGTGGGAGCGAAGCTGCTGCAGCATCTTGTCGCCGATGCCGCTGACCTCCGCGAGCTCATCGACCGACGTGAACTGCCCGTTCTGCTGCCGCCACTCGACGATCCGGGCAGCCAGCACGGGGCCGATGCCGGGCAGCTCCTCGAGGGCGGCCTCGTCGGCCGTGTTGAGGTCGACCACCGCAGTCGTTCCACTCGCGGACGCACCCGGATCGGGCGCCGCCGCGGCGGGTGGCGGCGTCACCGCTTCGCCGGGCTTCGGCACCTGGATCTGCTCTCCGTCGACCACCTTGCGGGCCAGATTGACCCGAGTGAGATCTGCCGAGGTGGTTGCTCCGCCCGCGGCCTCGACCGCGTCCTCGACCCGTGCGCCACTGTGCAGCGTGACGACGCCCGGGTGTCGCACCTGACCGACGACCTGCACCACGACGACGGTCGCGGCGGTCGATTGCCGGGATCGATCGGTGGCCGCCGGCGTCGACGCCGCACTGAGCGCGCCACTCGGATGAGGCGTCGCCGCCGTGCTGTGCGGATGAGACGCGATCGGGTGTGGCGCCGCCGTTGCCCGCGCCATGAGCACCCGGCCGCCGAGAATGGCGCCGGCGACAACCAACACGGCGAGCACACCGACGAGGGCGAGTCGTGAGGGCGCAACGCGGGCGTCCCTGAGGCTCATGGGGGCCCGGACCAGCGGAGTGTGCGGCCGGATGACCTGATCACCCAGTGCTCCCGCATGGTGTCGCCCGGGCCCGCCCGGGTGTGCATCCCGTCTCCCGCCGCTGAACCGCTCACGCAGGCCGGCGCGGGGGTCGGCGATGCTGTCCTCCTGCGGGGTCCAGGTGGGCTTGGTACGCACCGCGTCGAGCTCCTCGAGCACGGCGCTCAGCCGGTCCGGCGGCTCCTGATCAGGTTCTCGGCGTGGCATGCCGCCAATCTATGGACGGTGAAACCGCTGGTCATCCGTGACTTTTCGAGCTGTGGACGGGTGATGGTGCCGGGCCGGCGGTGTGGAAAAAGGCTGTGGCTCAGCCGAAGCCTCCGACGACCAGATTGCTCGTGTGCACGCTCACCGACAGGCCGAGCATGCCCGGACCGACGTGGGCACCGACGACGGCGCCGAGCTCCACCAGCAGGATGCATCGGGCCTCGGGGATCCGCTCCGCCAGCCGATCGATCAATCGCTCCGCACGCTCGGGCGCATCGAGATGCTGCACCGCCACATCGACCCCGTCCGCGCCGTCCATCGTGTCGACGGCGCGGGCCGCCAGCTCCTCGATGCGCTGCATCGCCTTGGCCTCCGTGCGCACCCGCTCCAACGGGGCGATGTGGCCGTCGGTCAGCGTGAGCAGTGGTTTGATGGACAACGCCGACCCCAGCAGCGCGGATGCCTTGCCGATGCGCCCGCCGCGGCGTAGATGCTCCAACGTGTTCACGTAGAAAATGGTCGATGCTGACCCGACCGATTCACGCACGAGCGCGACGATCTCCCGCGCGGAGGCCCCGTCCTCGGCCGCGACCGAGGCGGTAAGCACCGCGAACCCCATCGTCATGCCGAGCGCGCCGCTGTCGACGACGTGCACCGGCACCGGAGCATCCTCGGCCGCCAGGCGGGCAGACTCCAACGTCGCCGACAACTCGCCGGAGATGTGGATCGACACGATCTCGTCCGCGCCGGCGTCGGCGGCCTCCGTGTATGCCTGCTGGAACGCGGCCGGTGCAGGCCTCGACGTCGAGACCGGCCTGAACTCCCGTAGGGCGTCCGCGACTTCACCGGTCGAGATGTCGCGGCCCTCCTCATACGAGCGGCCCGCGATGACGACGTGCAGGGGGACGACGCGGATGCCCTGGCGTGCGGCCATGTCGAGCGGCAGGTATGCCGTCGAGTCCGTGACCACTGCCACACCCATCGGTGCCCCTTCAGCCGGCGACGATGTTCACCAGTTTAGGTGCACGCACGATCACCTTGCGGATCTGCTTGTCGCCGATCGCCGCAGCGGCCTTCTCGCTCTCCCGCGCCCGCGCCTCGAGGTCGTCGTCGCTGATGTCGGGCGGGACCTGGATGCGGTCGCGCACCTTGCCCATCACCTGCACGACGCACGTCACGGTCTCATCGACCAGCAGCCGCGGGTCGGCCTGCGGGAACGGCTCATAGGTGATGGTCTCGCCGTGGCCGAGCCGGGCCCACAGCTCCTCCCCCAGGTGCGGTGCCAGCGGCGCCGTCATCTGCACGAGCGCCTCCATGACCTCCTTGGGCGGAGATGCGAGCTTGGTGACCGCGTTGTTGAGCTCGATCAGCTTGGCGACGGCGGTGTTGAAGTGCAGGTGCTCATAGTCGTTGCGGACACCGTCGATCGTCTTGTGCAGCAACCGTTTCGTCGCCTCGTCCGGTGCGTCGTCCGTGACCCGCAGCGCGCCGGTCTCCTCGTCGACGACGTTGCGCCACAGGCGGGCCAGGAAGCGCTGGGCTCCGACGACGGCCCG
>CAYPQR010000159.1:0-6846 GCA_964412865.1 uncultured Intrasporangiaceae bacterium | reverse complement strand
GTCAGGTGGCGCGGGCGATCTCCAGGGCGTGCTGCAGGTCGTTCGGGTACTCGCTGGTGAAGGTGACCCGCTCCCCCGAGGCCGGGTGGGTGAATCCGAGCTCGACGGCGTGCAGCCACTGGCGCGCCAGGCCGAAGCGTTTCGCCAGCGCCGGGTCGGGGCCGTAGAGGGGATCGCCGACGCAGGCGTGGCGCACCGCCGAGAAGTGCACGCGGATCTGGTGGGTGCGTCCGGTCTCCAGGTGGATCGTGACCAGCGAGGTCGACCGGAACGCCTCCAGCAGTTCGTAGTGCGTGATGCTGGCGCGGCCGTCCTTGATGACGGCGAACTTGTAGTCGTGTCCGGGGTGGCGGCCGATCGGGGCCTCGATGGTGCCGACGATCGGGTCGGGCAGGCCGCGCACGAGCGCGTGATAGGTCTTGTCGACCGCCCTGTCGCGGAACGCCTGCTTGAGCACGCTGTAGGCGCGCTCGCTCTTGGCGACGACCATGAGGCCGCTGGTGCCGACGTCGAGACGCTGCACGATGCCCTGGCGCTCCGCGGCCCCTGACGTCGATATCCGGTACCCGGCACCGGCCAGCCCGCTCACGACGTCCGGGCCGTCCCAGCCGACGCTGGGGTGCGCGGCGACCCCGGCCGGCTTGTCGACGACCACGATATGCGGGTCGTCGTGCACGATGCGCAGCCCTTCGACGATCTGCGGGTGCACCTGTGCCTGCCGCGGTCCGGTCCGCTCCGGCATCTGCACCTCGAGCCACTGACCGGCGCTCACGCGGTCCGACTTGCGCACCGGCGCGTGGTCGACCGTGATCGCGCCGTCGCCGACGAGTTCCGCGGCGCGGGTGCGCGAGAAGCCCAGCAGCCGGGCGATCGCGGCGTCGACCCGCTCCCCCTCGAGGCCGGCCGGTATGGGCAGCGCCTTGACCTCAGCCATCGCCGCCCCCGCGAGCGTTGTCGTCGTCCGGATGTTTCGAGGCACGATCGCGGTGCGCCCGCGGCTCCGGGGCCTGCTCACCCGCGTCGTCGTCAGCGCCGTCCCGCGCCCCGTCCTCCTCCAGGTCGTCCCCCTCGTCCTCGTCCTCGTCGTCCTGCAGGTCCGAGGCCCGGCTGCCGTCGACACCCACGCCCAGCAGGGCCAGCAACGCGATCAGGCAGGCCGCCGCGACGACGCACATGTCTGCGACATTGAAGATGGGCCAGTGCGGCAGTTCCAGGAAATCGATCACGTGGCCCTGGCCTCCGCCGGGCGGACGGAAGAAGCGATCGGTGAGGTTGCCGAGCGCGCCGCCGATGAGCAGGCCCAGCGCGCACGCCCACGCCCGGCTGCGCAGACGACGCGCGACGACGATGGTGGCGATGATGACGACCGAGGCGATGATGGTCAGCAGCCAGGTCGCGTTCGTCGCGATCGAGAAGGCGGCGCCGGCGTTGCGCGTCAGGTGCAGTTGCAGCAACGAGCCGATGAGCGGGCGGGGCTCCAACGGGTCCAGCGAGGCCACGGCCAGCGCCTTCGTGATCTGGTCGAGGGCGTAGCCCGCGACGGCCACGACGACCAGGAGGGCGATCGAACGGCGGCGGATGGTGGGCGGATGTGGCGTGGCCTTGGTGGTCAGTGGCGTTCCTGTTCTGGCTTGCACGAGTGCTGCACGGGACGAGCGGTCGGCTCAGCGCGTGACGCGTTCCTGCTTCTGTTTGCACGACACGCACAGCGTAGCCCGTGGGAACGCCTGCAGCCGCATCTTGCCGATGGGGTTGCCGCACCGCTCACAGGTGCCGTAGGTGCCGTCGGCGATGCGGTCGAGGGCGTGCTGCGACTGGTTCATGAGGTCTCGGGAGTTCTGGGCGAGATAGAACTCGTGCTCGCGTTCGAAGGTCTTGGTGCCGACGTCCGCCTGGTCGTCGCCGGGTCCGTCACCACCCTCACTCATCAGACCGAGAATCTCGGTCTCGAAACCCGACAGTTCCTCGGTGAGCCGGTCGATGTCACCTTGTAGTTCGGCACGGACCGCCTCGAGCTCCGCAGCCGTCCACGGCGACTCGTCCTCGCGCACGTCGAGGGCTGCCGCCACCTCCGGAGCGGGTCGGGCCGTCCTCTTGCGTCCGGTCCCGGTCTTCTTGGCCGGTTTCGAGGTCCTGGCGGTCTTCGCGGCTGCCGCGGCGCGTACCGGCCGCGTCGTTTGCTTCTTTGTCGCGCTCTTGGTCGCGGATCGGGCACCCGCCTGCTTCTTGGCGGGCTTCTTGGCGGCCTTCTTGGAGGTTGTGGCTGCGCGCTTCGCCGTACTCTTCTTGGCCGCCGCGGCCTTTTTCGACGCGGCAGTCTTCTTGGGTGCAGCCGACGACCCGCCCGAGGCGGCCTTCCTACCGGATGCCGTGGACTTCTTGGATGCTGCCATCAGGTCCCTCCCCACACGTTCGACCGGTTGTCGCATGCATCTCGAGGGGTTCCTCGTGACTGGCTGAGAATATGGGAGATCGACGACCGAGACAATCCGAAACGCCCGACGTCTTCGGGCAGGGGGCCGGGGCGCCGAACAGCGCCCCGGACACCAGCACGGTCAGCCCTGTCGCCTCGGCGCCTCGCCGACGTCGACCGAGCGGTTGTCCAGACGCTCGAGTTGGTCGGTGATGTATCCGCGCAGCTTGGTGCGGTAGTCGCGCTCGAAGGTCTGCAGCTCTTCGATGTTCTTGCTCACCCGGTCTCGCTCGGCATTGAGCTCGCCCAGCACCTTGTTCTTGCGCTCCTCGGCGTCCTTGATCAGACTCGTCGACTTGTCGGTCGCGGTCTTGATCAGTTCGTCGTGCTTGGACTGTCCCTTGCCGATGAGTTCGTCGTGCTTGGACTGTCCGTCGCGGACCAGCTGATCGCGCTTGCTGTTGCCTTCGCCGACGACCTTCTCGTGGTGCGCCTTCGCCTCGGCGATCAGGCGGTCCCGCGTGGTCTCGCCCTCCTTGACGTGCTCGTCGTGCAGCCGCTGCGCGAGTTCGATGACCCCCGCGGCGCTCGCGCCGGCCACCGCGCCTCCGGCGACCATGCCGACCTTCGGCTCGGCGCTCTGCGCCTGGGCCGACGCGGCCTTCTCGGCATTGCCGGCGGCCTCGGCAGCCTTCGCCGCCCGCTCCTTGGCGCTCTTCTCGTCGGCCTCCGCCTTGCTGATCTGCTGCTGCAGATCCTGCAGGCGGGCCTTCGCCTCCTTCGTCGAGCCCTCGACCCTGGACTGCTCCTGCTTGAGGGAGTCCAGCTCGGAGCGGGCCTTGGCCAACCGGTCCTGTACGCTCGCCAACTCTTCCTTCGCGGCGGCGAGTTCCTTGCGCGACGCGTCGGCGTCGGCACCGACCACCGGTCGCGGCACGCTGGTCGCGGCGCTGGCAGCGGTTGCCGCCTCGGGGCGCCCGGTCATACCCTTTGAACGGCGGCAGTCCTCGAGCTTGCTCGCGAGGTCTTCGTTCTCAGCGTTCAGCCGACGTAGTTCCACGACGATCTCGTCGAGGAAGTCGTCCACCTGGATTTCGTCGTAGCCACTACGACCGAAGCCCTTGGGCTTGGTGAACTCCTTCTTCACTACGTCTTCAGGCGTCAACGCCATCTGTTCACCTCGGTGCACATCATTGCCGTAGACGGCCCCGCCGTGGTGTGGCGAGGCTGCTGCCGACAAGTCGGATAAATATCGGTGCTTACTGTAGAAGATTCAGCAGCAAAGAGACAGCCAGCACCAGCACGAGGAAGCCGACGTCGATGCCCACATTGCCGATCCGCAGGGGCGGAATGACCCGTCGCAGCAGCTTCAGCGGCGGGTCCGTGATGGTGTAGACGGTCTCGGCGACGACGAGCACGGGGCCCCGCGGACGCCAGTCTCGCGCGAAAACCTGCACCCAATCGAAGACCAGCCGACCAATGAGCACGATCAAGAACAGGTAGAGCAGCAGCGAGATGATCGCCAGCACACCAGACATGCCCCAATTGTGGGGTATCCCACCCCGTCAGACCAAAATGTGCCCGATTTCACTGCCTGCAGGGCGGCCAGCGGGGTGATCAGCTCTGATTGAACAGGCCGCGGGTGGATCGCTTGGCGTCGGGCCCGCTCGAGGAGACCTCGACACCGGCGGGCGAGAGCAGGAAGACCTTGCTGGTGACCCGCTCGATGGTCCCGTGCAGACCGAACACCAGGCCGGCGGCGAAGTCGACGAGACGCTTCGCGTCGTTGTCGTCCATGTCGGACAGGTTCATGATGACCGGGATCCCGTCGCGGAAGCTCTCGCCGATCTCCTTGGCCTCGTTGTAGGTCCGCGGGTGGATGGTGTTGATGCGGCTCATGGCCCCCGCCTCGTGGGTTGGCACGGCGTGCGCGACGGGACCGGTGCCCTTGTGCAACTGGGTGACCGGAGCCGGTTCGCGGTCGAGTTCGTCCTCGGCGTATCCCGAGTCGTGATCGCGTGATCCGCGGTCGTCATAACCGTCGTACGGGCGGTCATAGGCATCGTCGTAGGTCTCGTCATACGGATGGTCCACTTCGGCCAGGCCGAGGTACTCCATCGTCTTGCGCAGCGTGCCAGCCATGTGTCGAGCTCCTTGCGTCCGGCCTGGGTCGGCCGTGCACGTCCGTGGTCGGTGTGGTCGGTTTCGACGCTACCGCCGTGCCGGCCGCGATCCCAGGATTGCGCTTCCGACACGCAGGTGTGTCGCTCCGCACATCACGGCGTCCTCGAGATCGCCGCTCATGCCGGCCGAGATCCACGTCGCGGCGGGATGGTCGGACCGGATACGGCCCGCCAGCCGGGCAAGATGCTCGAATGCGGGCCGTGCGGGCGCACCCAGAGGAGCGACCGCCATGAGGCCGCGCAGGCGCAGTCCCTCGGTCTGTTCGACCTGATCGGCCAGCCGCGGTACGTCGTCGGGCGCGCTTCCCCCGCGGCCCGCGTCGTCGCCGGACAGGTCGACCTGCACGAGCACGTCGAGCGTGCGCTGCTGGTCGAGTGCGGCCCGATCGAGCGCCCGCACCAGCTTGGCGCGATCGACCGAATGCACGACGTCGGCGTATGCGGCCACGTGCCGAGCCTTGTTCGACTGCAGCTGGCCGATGAAGTGCACGGTCAGGTCGGCCCGGGTCTCGCCGGGAAGCTCCCCGACCTTGCGGGACGCCTCCTGGTCCCGGTTCTCCCCGACGTCGCGCACTCCGAGGTCGTGCAGACGGACGACGTCGGCCGCCGGGAAATACTTCGTGACGACGATCAGGGAGATCTCGCCCACGGGTCGGCCGGCGCTCTCGCACGCGGCATCGATGCGGGAGTGCACGTCGTGCAGCCTGCCCCGCAGCTCGCCGGTCCTGGCGTCGCCCGTCATGAGTTCGTGCCCTCCCGCCATACGATCACGCCCGCCTGACGGCCGGTGTCATGGCTGCGCCGGTAGGAATAGAGCCGATCCGACTCCTTGGTGCAGCCGTCGATCCAGGTGGCGGCCACGCCACGGTCGGCGAGCTGCTCCATCACTGCTGCCGCCACATCGATGGAGGGTGTGCCGGTGCGGGTCACGGCGTGCGCGCTGGGGGTGACACGAGTGGCATCCTCGCGCATGGCCGCGGGCACCTCGTAGCAGCGCCCGCACACCGACGGCCCGACCATCGCGACCGGCCGGGACGCGCCGAAGTCTCGCATCGCGTCGACGGCCGTGCCCACGATGCCGCTCATCATGCCGGGTCGGCCCGCATGCACTGCCGCCACGACCCCGGCTTCGGGATCCGCGAGAAGCACCGGTGTGCAGTCGGCGACCAGCACGACCAACGCCAGGTCGGATCGGGTGGTCACGACCCCGTCGCACGGCGGCAGCACCTGACCGGCGCGCTCCACGACGGCCACGTCGTTGCCGTGGACCTGGTCCATCAACACCAGGTGATCGCGGGCGACACCGACCGCCTCCGCGAGCCGTCGGCGGTTCTCCTCGACGTGTTCTGCGAGGTCGCCGACGCGGCCCCCGAGATTCAGGCCCGCAGTGGGGCCGCGACTGACTCCGTCGCGTGCGTCGGTGAAGGCCATCTGGGCCGACCCCGCGGCGGGATCGCCGACGCGGCCTTGCCACCAGAACATGGTCGGCGGGTCACTTCAGGAAGTCGGGCACATCCAGATCGTCGTCGCCGTCGTCGACCGGAATCTCGCGTGGGGGACGCACGGTGCCCGACTGCTGCACCTGGCCCGGCGACGTCGCCGGCCTGGTGCTCTCCGGGCGCTCCTGCGCGTCGTCCCGGTCGCTCTGCGCCCGTCCACCGGACCCCTGCTGTGGGCGCTGCTGCGCCGCGCCGCTCGCAGGCGTCTGTTGCGGCGAGGACTGCGCGGGTTGCGGCGCCGGCCGGCCCTGAGCCGTGGCGGCGCCGGAGGACTGGGCCGGCGCCCTGTCGGCCGCCTGCTGCCGCTCTGCCTTCTGATCCCGCACGGACGGACCGCCCTGGATCTGGCCCAGCGCGCGATCGTCGCTGCGCTTCTGGGGCGCCCCGCCGTCGAAGCCCGCGGCGATGACCGTCACCCGCACCTCGTCCCCGAGGGCATCGTCGATCACGGCGCCGAAGATGATGTTGGCTTCCGGATGCGCGGCCTCCTGGACCAGTCGCGCGGCCTCGTTGATCTCGAACAGGCCCAGATCGCTGCCGCCCTGCACCGACAGCAGAACACCCTGTGCGCCGTCGATGCTGGCCTCCAGCAGCGGGCTGGAGATCGCGAGCTCGGATGCCTGCACGGCCCGCTCCTCGCCCCTGGCCGAGCCGATCCCCATCAGGGCGGAGCCCGCGCCCTGCATGACGGACTTGACGTCGGCGAAGTCGAGGTTGATCAGGCCGGGGGTCGTGATCAGGTCGGTGATGC